>CAYMJW010000007.1:0-3641 GCA_964390455.1 uncultured Methyloceanibacter sp.
TCATCGCCGGCACCATGATGAAGCCGCCGCTCACGCCGAGAAAGGCGGTGAGCAGGCCGACCACGGCCCCGATCACGAGCGGCGGAATGGCGCTGATATAGAGACGCGAGCGGGGAAAGCGGAGCTTGAAGGGCAGCCGGTGAATCCAATTGTGCTGACCCGAGCGCCGCGCCGGCTGAGGCGCGCCGCTGCGGGCGCGACGAAGCGCGCGGAGGCTCTCGCTCAGCATCAACGTGCCGATGATGCCGAGTAGGACCACATAGGTGAGAGAGACGATGAGGCCGGCCTGCCCCGCCTCGCGCAAGAGCTTCAAGAGGAATACGCCGACGAGCGCGCCCACCATGCCGCCCGCGATCAAGACCGCACCCATCTGGAAGTCGATATTGCCGCGGCGCCATTGCGCGAGCGCGCCCGACACCGAGGTGGCGACGACCTGGTTGGCGCCGGTGGCCACCGCGATCGGGGCCGCGATGCCGGAAAACATCAGCAGCGGCGTCAGGAGAAAGCCGCCGCCCACGCCGAACATGCCGGAGAGAAAGCCGACCGCCGCGCCGAGCCCAAGCATCACCAGAAGGTTCACCGAGATTTCGGCAATGGGCAGGTAAATCTGGAACATCTGGGGGCGAAACCGGGACCGAGACAGCGGGGAATCGAAGATCAGAAAAACCAGAATTCGGCCCTCCTGACCACCCCCCGAAGGCATTCCCGTCTAGGCCTCATGCTGCTGGCTCCCTCTCAGGCCGCCGACCGCGAGCGGCGGCTGTGGCGCTTTCGCAACAACCGTGCCCGAATTCAGCAAGCTCTTCGTCCAAGAGATTGGAAATCAAGCGGTTTTCTGCATCTACTCGCGCCCGAAGGAGCGCGATGATTCGCTGGCAGACAAATAGGTCTTTGATCGCGGCGATGGTCGCGATGATCTGCACGCCCGCGGTGGCGACCGATCTCGTCAGCGGTGCAGCAACAGATTCGGTCGCCGGCAACGCCAATTGGGCCGGCTTCTACTCGGGACGCCATATCGGCGGCGCGTTCGGTCAGGACCACGACAGTCGAGACGCCAAGTTGACCGGAGGCGTTGGCGGCGGCGGTGGGGGCGGTGGCGGTGGCGGCGGCAGCCCCTCTGGCCTCGATGAGTCCGGTGGCGATGGCGGCGACGGAGTCGGCGGGAGCGGCGGGGGCGGCGGGACAGGCGGCCTATCCGGTGGCGGCGCGGGCGGCGGTGGAGGCGCGGGCGGAAACCAAGGCGGAAGCGTCGCGGCCAATCTTGGCAATGACGACGACACGCTGCTCGGCGGGTTTCATATCGGCTACAACTGGCAGAACGGTCAGTTCGTCTATGGCGCCGAGGGCGATTACGCCGCAAATGGCGGTCTCGACGATTATATCGCAACGATACGCGCCCGATTGGGATGGGCCTCTGGCCGGTCTCTGTTTTACGCCACCGGCGGTGTGGCCTTCATGGGCGAGAACGACAATCGCGCTGCCGGCGTTGGTGGAACCGGTGGCGCCGGCGGCAATGGGGGCGACGGCGGCGATGGCGGCGATCCTGTCAACGGCCTCACGAGCGGCGGCGCCGGCGGTGCCGGGGCGAACGGGGCCGGCGGCCGACTGACGCGCTTCAAAAGCAATGAGGATAATGAGACCGGCTTTGTGGCTGGCGTCGGCGCCGAGACGAAAATCTCGCGCAAGGTCAGCGCCGGACTCGAAGGGCTCTACTTCGTCTTCGACGAGAGCGGCAATCAAGACAACGATTTCTTCGCGCTGCGCGGCAGGCTCACCTACCACATGCAGGGCGACGATCCGCTGAACGAGGCGGCTGTCAGCGCCAACTGGTCAGGGTTCTATTTCGGCATCAATGGCGGCGGGCTGTTCAACAACGACAATGTCACCCTTATCACGGCCGACGGCTCCGGCAGCTCGGCTGGAACTCCAGGGGCCGACGGCAACCCCGGAGGCGATGGCGAGGGCGCCGGCGGTGGTGGTGGCGGCGGTGGCGGTGGAGGCGGCGGGGCCGCGCTCGCGGCGCTGAACAATGACGCCTTCGGCATGGGCGGCGGTCATATCGGCTTCAATCTCCAGCGCGACAAATGGGTTTACGGCATCGAGGGCGACATTGACGGCGTCGAGGATGTCTATGACTACCTCGCCAGCGTCCGCGGGCGCCTTGGTTGGGCGACCGACAGCGTGCTTCTCTATGGCACCGCCGGAATTGCTTTCGCCCGCGACGACAATTTCGCCGGGAATGTGCTCGTCGGGGTCGGCGCTGCAGGTGGCGACGGTAGCGATGGCGGCGACGGTATACCCGTGAATTTCGGCGGTCGCGGCGGCCGCGGCGGCGCCGGCGACACCAGCACGGTGCTGGTCAAGAACAAGGACGACACCGATGTTGGTTTCGTGATCGGCACCGGCACCGACGTGAAGCTCGGCGAGCGCATCAGCGTCGGCATGGAAGGCCTGTTCTACGGGTTCGAGGAGGACAAGGTCGTCTTCTTCGCGGACGGTAAACGCACAGGAAGCGTGAGCGCCGACAACGATTTCTACGTGGTCCGCGCCCGGCTGACCTATCATTTGCAATAGGGCCCTGGACTTATAGGCGGCGCTTCGCGCCCAGCGACTGAACCGGCCTTACCTTCATCGATGCCTTGCCCCGGTTCTGCCCCTTTTTCCAATCACATCAACGGCGAACTCGTGATAGATCAGCCCTGCCAGATCCGACAAAACCGCACATTTTTGGGGGTTGCCCGTATGAAGCTGAAATCTGTGACCGCGGCGCTTGCGGCTTTCGCCGTGGTCTTCACCCTGACGCCGGACCCGGCCGGTGCCGTGACCGAGCGGATGAAGCGTGACTGCCGCTCCGACTACAAGCGATTCTGCGCCAAGTACACGCTCGGCAGCGAGGGCTTGCGCGCCTGCATGTCGCGCTCGATCCGCAAGGTGTCCAATCGCTGCATCAGCGCGCTCGTCGCCGGCGGCGAGATGACACAGGCGCAAGCCAATCGCGTGAAGAAGCAAAAGCAACAGCAATAGGTATCAATCGCCACACTGCAAGGGCGTGGAGAAGGATGCTCACATGATGGGGCTCGACTCACGAATGACGGTGCGAAACATGACGCTCGCGGCCCTCGCCCTTGCCGGGACCGTGGCATGGCTCGGCGTGAATGTTCCGGCGCAAGCGGCGGGCAACCCTTTCGAGGAACTCGCCGGCGATTGGACGGGCGAAGGTACCGTCAAGACCAAGAGCGATCCGCAGAAGAAGGTGAGCTGCAAGGTCAATTATAAAGTGGCGGGAAGCGATCTAACGCAGACCCTGAGCTGCACCGGCGACGATTACGAGATCGAGGCCACGCTCAAGCTGACCGACAATGATGGCAAGGTCAAAGGCAGCTGGAACGAAGTGATCTATGACGCCTCAGGCGAGGTTGTCGGCAAGGCGCATGACGACGTCATTCGCTCCGTGATTAGGGGCGACAAATTCTCAGGCCGCATGAGCCTCAAGGTCACCGAAACGGGCCACAGCATCAATATGCTCCAGCTCAACGAAGACACCGGCACCTATCGCCTCGTCACGAGCCTCGCCTTGCGCCGCGCCTGACGGCCATACAGCGTGATGGTGCCCTGAACGTCGAAAGATCGAGGCGTTCGCC
>CAYMJW010000007.1:3741-12107 GCA_964390455.1 uncultured Methyloceanibacter sp.
CCTCCCGCTAGTTCAGCGGGGGAATCGGCTTGTCCTTCCAGTAGTCCTGGACGAGCTTGAGGTTCTGGGTGTGAACCTCGCGATAGGGCTCGAACGGGTGAATCCAACCCTTCGCCGCCGCCTCGCCGATATAGTCCTCCATCTTGCCGTCCAGAAAATTAGGGTCGTGCGACTTCTCGAGCATGCGCGCGATGTAGGCGCTCGTCGCATCGATGAAGGTCTTGTCGTAGCCGCCGTTCATGATGACCGTGGGATCGCCGTGGTTGGGGTAGATCGTGGTGACGTCCCATTCCCGCATCTGCTTCAGGTTCTTGATGTGCTCGGGCAAGTTCTCGACCTCGATCATATAGGTCAGGCTATCCTCCAAAGTGTCCCCGGCGAGAAGGATCTTGTCCTTAGGGATGCGGATGACCAGGCTGTCGGCGCTATGGATGTTCATGCGGCGAAGCTCGAGCTTGATGTCGCCGATCTCTATGTCTTTCTCGTCGTCGAAAGTGACGTTCGGCACCCTCACGCCTTCGATCGGCGGCGGGCCCCAAAGCTTGCCCGATTCGATATCGGCCTTCTGCTTCTCGATCTGATCCTTTGTCGCCGTCGTGGCAACGATATCGCTGTCGGGGTAGGCGGCATCGCCGGCAATGTGATCGAGATGCCAGTGGCTGTGCACGACGGTGAACTTCTTGATCCCCATTTTCTCGAGGTAGTCACGCACCCATTTGGCTTGCGGCACGCTGGTGAAGGTGTCGTAGACGATGGCTTCGTCGCCGCTGTGGATGACGTAGGTACCGACGCCAAGCTTCATCGCCGCGTCATCGAACCAGTTCCAGTCCTTGGCGTAGCGCTCGGCGGGGCGGCGTCCGTCGAAGAAATACAAGAGATAGGGCGTGAGCGCCTTGACCTGGATGGGCGGCTCGGATGCCGTTTCCGCCCGCGCGGGAGCCGCAACGAAGGCTGCGAGCAGGAGAAAAGCGGCCAAGGTCAACGCGACCATTTGAACTGATTGCCGATGCATGTCGTCCTCCATGATGGGTGCCGAGCCAGCAGACGCTTGAGAGCTCCTGACGCCCGAACCAAGCCTATCGCGCGCCGCCAGCGACGTCCGCCCTAAACCTCACCCTGTTTCATATCGGTATCGCTTAGCGGCTATTGCGGCGCGACGGGCAATGAGCAGCTGCGGTTTCCCACCGCGTCGGTGGCACAGACTTGATATTGCACGGTCGATCCCTGTGGTTTGTCGACCGTCGCGCGCCACAGATATTCACCGTACCAGTTCATGGGAATTTCCTGCGTCTTTCCATCCGCCGTCCAGCGTAGCACGACGGACTGCCAATCGTGGGGGCTGGTCGGGCTCTTGTGGTCGTGGACGCGCGCGCGCACGGTCACAGGCTCGGAGCCTGCCTTGACCGATTGCACGAGGGCGATGACGGGCGGGGCCGCATCGCGCTTGATGTGCTTGCCAAGGAAAACCCGCTCCGTCCAGAAGCCGGGCACCTCGCCCTGACTTTGCACGACGTCGAGTTTGCCATCACCGTTCAGGTCGGCGACAGCCGTGCCAAGCGTTCCGTGCGTCGGATCGCCCGTGAAGCTGTTGACCCAGTCGGTATGCAGACGCAGATGGCCCGTGCCGTCGTTGATGAGCATGCGATCAGGGCCGGCCAGCGATGCGACGAGCACATCGGGGTCGCCGTCAGAATCGTAATCGAGCATGACGGCAAGGTTGTCATCGACGGCGGGATTGTCACGGTCCTCCCACAGCTTCGGCGTGGCGTTGAGGAAACCTCCCTTGCCATCGTTGATAAAGATGTGATTGCGCCGCGCATAAGGACCGTCGTCGAGATACTCGCCGTCATTCATGGTTATCAGATCAAGATAACCATCGTGGTTGAGATCCATCGCCTCATAGTCGTAGTTGTTGGTGTATTGCGGCATGCGCCCCTGCGTGACGTCCTTGAAGCGACCGCTTCCGTCGTTCTCGAAGAGAAAGCCGCCGTCGCTCTTCTTCGACGACACGAGGATGTCGAGATCGAAATCGTTGTCGACGTCGGCAAACTCAAGGTTCCAGGAGAAGCGTACCGGCACGTCGGGCATGCGCTCGGCGGTGGCGTCGGTAAAGTTCCCTTTGCCGTCGTTCAGCCAGAGCATGGTGCGCCCGCCGTCGCTTTTCATCGGATTGCCGGGACCCCAATCGGCCAGGATCACGTCGAGATCCCCGTCGCCGTCGGCATCGCCGAACTTTACGTCACCGATGCTTGCCTTGATTTGTGGCAGCTGCTTCGCGGTGACGTCGGTGAAGGCGCCCTTGCCATCGCCAAGATATAGGCGGCTCTGCGTCTGGTACGTGCTGGCGACGAAGATATCAGGATGGGTGTCGCCGTTGACATCGGCGACGCGAATGGCGCGCACGGCGAGCATTGGCTCGGGGCCAAAGACCTCCTTGGAGACCTCCTTGAACATCTTTCCCGCGCCCTGATTGAGATAAACGCGGCTGAGTTCGGGTGTGCCTGGCTCCTCATAGCCGCCGCCATTGGCGAACAGAATATCGACCATCCGATCGCCGTTGATGTCAGCGAGTTCGACCGAATTGGTGTATTCGGCGGTCTCGCCGATCGTGGTGCCCGTCGCGTCCTCCCAAAGACCGACGACCGAGGTGTCGTCGACGTAGGCGGCGGGAGCCTCCTCGGCGCGCGCATTCGCCGCTATGGCCAAAAACGAGACCCCGGCAAAAAGCGAGATTTTCACTGCTTGATACATCACGCAGTCCTTTCGTGCGGCCGCCCAGCGGGCTGAAGAGCTGTCACCGCGTCCCAACAAGTTGTAATTACTTCTTGCTGAGTTATAATGACAACGTCTCCGTGCCGTCAAGCCGCAACGACCGGGCAAAGCCCTGGGCTTCGCGAGAAAGCGCAAATCATGACCGCCGCATCCCTGCGCCTTCGCGGCGTGGGCCGCGAGCGTCGTGGAAGGAGCGTTCGGCTCTCCGCTATTGAGCTTCGGACAGTTGCCAGGTTGCTTGCGGGATTGCGCCGTTGCCCGAAAGCTCGAGGTGGAATTGAACGCGGTCGGCGCGATAAACGGCCCGTGCGATTTCGAGCGGCCGATCTTGTTTGCCTGACGCACAGTGCTCGGTAATAAAGGTCACGAACACCGCGCCGCGAAACGGAAGGTCGAGTTGCTCTGCTTCCCACTTGCTGCAAAAGCTGGTCTCGATCGTCACCTCGGTCTTTGTCAGGTCCAATCTCTGACGCGGGCGCGCCGTCAGCACCGCCGGGAATGTGGAGGGAAGGGCGCGACGCAACTCTGACGTATCGGCGATGGGGAAGAACGAATCAAAAAGCGCAACCGGCGCATCGCGCATGTGAAGCAGACTCATCACCCGCAAAATATCGCTTCCGGTCTTCAAGTCGAGCTGAGTGCGGATGCGGCGCGACGCCGCCTGCCTGCGCGCATCGAGGATCGTGATCCGCGTACCCGGAAGGTTGGCGGCGAGAAGTCGGCTTAAGCCGCCTGCGCGCTGCTCGATCTTGGGCGTGGCCACGAAAGTGCCGCTGCCGCGAACACGATAGATCTGGCGGTCCTGTTCCAATATCGCCAGCGCTTGCCGGACGACCGTTCGGCTGACGCGGTAGGTGGCGCATAGTTCGGCCTCGGCGGGGAGGGCTTCGCCAGGGCTCCACAATCCGATCTCTATCTTCTCTTTCAGGGTCTCCTGAAGCTGGAAATAAAGCGGGACGACGCTGTCGCGATCGAGCCCGCCAGTCGGTTCCGGACCTTTCATCGTCTTAGAAAGCTCCACGGCTGTCGCGTCCGAATAGTTCGGCGTGGATTTTGCCTTGTCAGTTGATCTAGCAGCGCAGCTGCTTGCAGCGCAATCGCGAAGTCGGTGACCGAAGTTGAGCTCGCGGCCTTGATGGCGCTAGAGGGGCTCGGGGTTCCAGCCGAGCAGCGCCAACAGGACGAAGAATCCGACGACATAGGCGGCGGCGACGTACCACCCCTCCTTGAGCCAACGGCCCACGGATCGCGCCTCGCGCATGAGCCCGGCGACCGCGACGCCCGCCGAAGATCCGAACCAGATCATCGAGCCGCCGAAGCCGACGGCGTAGGCGAGCATTCCCCAATCGTAGTTGCCCTGCTTCATGGCGAGCGCGGTCAAGGGAATATTATCGAACACGGCCGAGACGAAGCCGAGGCCGAGCGTCGTCTCCCAGCTCGGCGTGGGCAGTGACTTGACCGGCATCAGCGACGCCGCCGAGACAAGGGCGAGGAGAAAGATCGCGCCGCGCGAGGCTCCGGGCACAATGGACCAATCCGGCCGCGCGAGCGGAATAGCGAGAATAAGGGCGGCCGCGACCGCAAGTCCGATCAAGGGCGCTTCGTCGAGAATATGCGCGTCGAGCAAATGCGCCCCGATATTGGCGGCGATCGCCGCGGCGAGCACAAGGACGACCACGGTCAGGTGCCGGACCGAGATGCGTAGGTCGCGCGGCGGATCCCTCATGATCGGCGCGTGCTTGTGCTGGGCAAGCGATGCCGGGATGCCAAAGACGAACAGGGCGACTCCGGCCGCCACATAGGCATGGAGCACCGATAACGGACTCACGCCGCCGATCCAGAGCATGGTCGTCGTCGTGTCGCCGATGACGCTGCCCGAGCCGCCGGCGTTCGCCGCGGCGACGATCGCGGCGAGGTAGCCAACGCGGACGCGATCCTTGAACACATGTTTTGCGACCGTGGCGCCGATGAGGGCCGCGGCGATATTGTCGAGGAAGCTGGAGACAACAAACACAAGAACCAGAAGCACGAAAGCGCCGGTCCAATTGTCGGGGAGAGTGCTCGGCATCCAATCGGGAACGCGGCTTGACTCAAAATGACGGGCGAGGAGCGCAAAGCCGACAAGGAGCAGAAACAAGTTGGCAATGAGCACCCATTCATGCGCGAAATGGGCGAAGAGGGCCGTGAACCCCGCGCCTTCGGCGAAGCCGTCCCACAACAGCTTCTTGACGATGATGGCGCCAAGACCGGTGAGCGCGGCGGCGAGTGTGTGGCGATGAAAAATCGCCACACAGGCGAGCGTGGCGCCGAACAGCAGAAAATCGGTCACCACGGCCGGGTTAAAAGCGCTGGGATCGGGGGCGGGGCTCACGTCAAGGTCCTGGGATTATGATGGGGATGGCTGCCGCCGGACTCAGTCCAGTCTCCGCCGTTGCTTCTTCCCGCCGCGCCGATAGATTGCTCTTGTTGCAGACACAAAAAGGAGGGACGTCATGTTTGTTCGGGCCGCCATGCTCGCCATTTCGATTTCGCTTGCGATTGTTTATGGAGTGCACGCCGAAGATCAAGACAATGTTGTGGATACGCCCGAGGATGTGCAAGGCACCTCCGAAGCGGCCACCGAACCCGATATTTCGGACGAAAGCTCCTCATATTTGTCGGGTGGAGGCTTTGACACCGGAACCGACACGACCGGCTCGGACAATGATGGCAGCGAGCTTCAGCCCGCCCCGCTGGTTGTCACGCCGAATGAGTAGATAAAGGCTGGAAATCGCTTCGCGGCGGCCTTTGGGCAGGCCCGGCTTGTTGAAAATGCAGAGGGTGCCGGCCGGGGCCGGGGCCCTCTGTTTCAAAGCCCCCAACGACAGTCGTTAAAGCGAGGCGCGACGGCGGCCCGTCTTTCTTTTCTTATAGGCCCAAAGACCGATCTCGATATCTTGCTCATCGAGAATCCGCTCGCAGATGTGCTGGTGCTGGCTCAAGAGACGGCGCAGAGGCGTGGCCGGGCGAATGTCGGGGCGGAGCCGGAACTCCGTCGTTTCTTCCCAGTCGCTCACCTGCTGCTCCGCTTGGCGCTCGACATACTTGCGGTCTTCAGGATCTATTCTGGCGAAATCGTAGCCAAGCTCGCGCGCCACGACGGCGCAAATCTCGGCGAACTTCTTGCCCTTTTCGGCATAGAGCAGGTCGAGTTTCGTCATGGCTGAAGGTCCCCTTATTCGGTGGAGGCAGCACCCCCTTGCGCCACGCGCTTGCCCCTCATGCCAAACAGGCATCGAGGCGTCAGGGTTCCATGGGACGGGAAAAGATCGGTGGGAAAGAGGGCGACGACCTCTGTTCCTCGGCGTGAGGGTGGCCGCTTTCGGTGCGATCAGGGATCGTGACCGCGCCGGCTTAAGGCGAGTTGAGCCTAGAAGCTCCGCGCGGGGTCCTCGACCGTGAAGACGACGCCGGGCGGAAGAAGAGGCTCTTCGACGCCTTGCACGGCAGCCGGCTTGACTTGAGTCGTCTCCGCGCCGGGTGCAGGCTCGGCTTCTCCCGGCTCCTCCACCACCGTCGCGGGCCAAGACGAAGACTTGGCGATGTCGGTGAAGTTTTCGCTTTCATCGGAACCGCTCGCGGCATCGCGCGTGAGGTTCGAGGCGGAATCCGGCGTCACCGGAGAGGGCCTGGGCACGGACGGCGCTTCGATGTTGGGCCTGGCGGCCGGCGCGTTCTCGCCTGCGCCGGGGAGCGGGACATTTCGGTCTGGGGCCGCGGGCGGGGCCGCACTTTCCTCCACGGCAGGCGGCGAAAGTTCAGACCAGGGTTTCGTCTGCAAGCGGCTATAGAGCAGGATCGCGCTCAAGACGAGGAGCACTGCCGCCGAGACGACGAGCAGGGGCCAACCGCGCTTGAGCGACCCATCAGAGCGGCCCGCTCCCACACGACGTTCGACGCGCTGCGTCTCGATGCGTGTGCCGGACGCTGCCGGCTTGCGCATGTCTCCGCCTGCTCGCTCCGCTGCCCTTCGCGCCGCGGCTTGTGCCGCTCGGCGCGCCGCCGCGACGAGATCCTGTTCCATCTCCGAGTCGGAGCGTGGAGATTTCCTGACGAGGCTTTGTCTTGCGCGCGGCGTGTCGAGGCCGGCAGTCTCGTCTTGGTCAAGATCGACGGCCCTCTCGTCCGACTCGGCGCGCTTGGCGCGCCCGAACTGAGCCCGTGCCTCAAATGGCCGCGCCGATGCTTTTCCGGAGCCGGGGGCTTCGGTCTCGGGCTTCGGGCTCCTTGCCGGTTCGACTGTTTCCCGGTCATCATGCTTGGCAGGCGAGGGCTCGGGGAAGGCCGCGTGGGGCTTGAGCGCCGAGGCTCGCGAAGCGCTCCGCTCGGCCTGCTGCACGAGCTCTTTCAGCGAGTCGTGCACAGATTCGATGATGCCGGTGAGCCGATCGTCGGCGGCGCTCGATCGTGCGCTCAGCGCTTGCAGGTCGCGATGCATGGCGTCGAGACGTTCGGATGTCGCTGCGTCGAGCTTCGCGTCGTTTGACACGAGGCGGGCGGCCTCGGTCGCGGCCTTCGCCGCGACGTCACTCAGTTGACCCGCTTGCTCGTCCACGCGCTCGATCAGCCGATGCAGCGCCGCCTCGATCGCGCCGATCTTGGCAAGCGCGCCCTCGGCATGGCCAAGTTTATTGGCGATATCGGCAATCTGGCGCTCGAGAGGCTCAAGCGAGATGGGCTTGGGCAGGGCCTTGAGCGCATCGCCAATCTGCCGTCCCATCGCGTCGACCCGCGCGTGCAATTCGTCGAGCGCTTTCGGCGCCATCGCCGCATCGACAGAATCTTCGAGGCGATGCGCCATCTCGACCAGACGCTTGCTGAGATCGCGGTCGGCATCGGTCAAAGGCGGGAAAGGCAGAAATGCGGGGCTGGCCTCAGGCGCGGGGATAGTGAAGGGGGCGCTTGCCGGCGGCGCGGCTGCGAAGGGCGAAGGGCCGGACGCGAGGCCGCTTGCGCCGCGGTCGAGCCCGCCCATGACGGCCCTGCCGAGGCGCTCGAAATCGTCGAGCGAGGTTGCGGCTTCGCGCTCGAAGCGCTGCGCGAGCCCGCTGACCTGATCGTGCAGCCGGTCCAGGGTTGCGGCATCGCCTTGCGTTCCGGACGTGCGCGCGGCATCGGTCTTCAGCGCAAGCTGGTCGAGCCGCCGTTGCAGGTCATCGAGCGCCTCGCTATAGCGGCGCTCGGTATCCTCGACCTGCTGCACGAGGCGGCGAAGCAGGCTCTCGACCGATTGCTGTTCCGGGAGGTCCTCGCCCCGGCCCGCGTCGCCATGTCGCGAAGCGCCGGTCTGCCAACTTTCTAGCGAAGACATGAATCGTCACCTCAGGGCGCGCAGACCGCCCGAATGTCCGTCGAAATGGCCGGAAGACCGAAGCCGACGCGCAAAGAAGCGGTCCGCGCCACGGTGGCAAGTCGAAGTAAATTTTGGGTTAAGCGCCGCCCTAGACTGGGACGGCGGACGACGTAAGCCCTTTGGGAATCAGGAGCCCAGCATGACGTTCCATTCACCCGTGGCCCCTTGGTAACATCATCGTCTCATCCTTCGAGACGGCGCG
>CAYMJW010000007.1:12207-23824 GCA_964390455.1 uncultured Methyloceanibacter sp.
GACGGCGCGCGCGGCAAGCCGCCCGCGCCTCCTCAGGATGAGGCGAGGAGCGAACACACACCGTGACCGAGATGCGACAGGCGAACCACAGCCTCACCATTGCGACACAAGGCAAGGGCTTCATCGACATGACCGGCGCGCTCGCGCGCTGGCTCGAGGCGATCGGCGCCGCGAACGGGCTCCTCACCGTGTTCGTGCGCCATAGCTCGGCGTCTCTCACGATTCAGGAGAACGCCGACCCCAATGTGCGTCGCGACCTTCTCGATGCGCTCGAAGCCTTCGCGCCCGAGGGCGCCGACTACGCGCATCAAGAAGAGGGACCCGACGACATGCCGAGCCACATCAAGGCGATGCTGACAAACGTGAGCCTCGGCATTCCGGTGGTTGACGGCAAGATGACGCTCGGCACGTGGCAGGGCGTCTATCTGATCGAGCATCGCGCGAGCCCGCACCGGCGGACGATCGTGCTCTCCTACATCGGCGAGACGCGCGCCTGATTTGCGTCGTCAGGACCCGAAGCGATCGGTGGCGGCGACCAGCTCATGCACGATGCCGGCCTCGGTCATGGCGTGGCCCGCATCGGCGACGATACGCAAATCTGCTTCCGGCCAAGCGCGCGCGAGGTCGTAAGCGATCTTGACCGGCGTGACCACGTCATAGCGGCCATGCACGATCACGCCCGGGATCGAGCGCAAACGATGCGCGCCGGCGATCAGTTGATCGTCGGCGTGGAAGAAGCCGCCATTGATGAAGTAATGGCACTCGATGCGGGCGAAGGCGAGCGCGTAATGGTCCTCGGAGAAGCGGCGCACCCGGTCGGCGTCGGGCAGGAGCGAGAGCGTCCTGCCCTCCCATGCACTCCAGGCTCGCGCCGCTTCGAGCTGCACTTCGGGATCGTCATCGGTGAGGCGGCGGTAGAAGGAAGCGATCATGTCGCCCCGCTCGCTCGCAGGGATCACGCGCGCGTAGTCGGCGAAGGCCTCGGGAAAGATCCAGCTACAACCCTCCTGGTAGAACCACTCGAGCTCTGCGCGGCGCAAGGTAAAGATGCCTCTGAGCACGAGCTCGGTGACGCGCTCGGGGTAGGTCTCGGCGTAGGCGAGCGCGAGCGTCGAGCCCCACGATCCGCCGAACACCTGCCAGCGCTCGATGCCGAGATGCTGGCGCAGGCGTTCGATATCGTCGACGAGGTCCCACGTGGTGTTCTCGTCGAGCGAGGCATGCGGCGTCGAGCGCCCGCACCCCCTCTGATCGTAGAGGACGATGCGGTAGGCGCGCGGGTTGTGAAAGCGGCGCATGATGGGATTGATGCCGCCGCCGGGACCGCCATGCAGCAGAAGCGCAGGTTTGCCCGCGGGCGAACCGCATTCCTCGAAGTAAAGCTCATGCAGCTCCGAGACCCTGAGCCGGCCGGTACGATAGGGGACGAGCTCGGGATAGAGCGTGAGCCGGTTCTCTTTGGGCGAAGGAGCGTCGTTCATCGAGAGCCTTCCGTTGCCGCGCTCTGATCGGCCTGTGCCCCCGCCGATGCCGCCGCCGCCGCCGCGCGGGCCTGCGCGCGATCGTAGATGGCTTCGCCGTCTGGGTTGCGCATCACCCGGCGATAGTCCACCTCGGCCTGCGAGGGCGCGCTTTGCGTGTAGCTCGCGGCAATGCCGGCGATGAGCGCGAGACCGGCGCCGATGAGGCTCGCAAGCGGCGCGCTGAAGCCTGTCCCGAAAACGCCCAGCGCCCCGCCGAAGATCGCATCGGCCGTCATGACGGTAAAGCCGGTCGCCATCGCCGCCATCGCGCCCCATTTGGTGCAGCGCGGCCACCAGATGGCGAGCAGAAGCGCCGGGAAGAAGCTCGCCGCCGCAAAGGCGAAGGCCATCAGCGCCGATTTCAGCGGATCGACATCGGCAATGACGAGAAAGACGGAAGCCGCCAGCGCGGTTGCGGCAATGGCGGCCCAGGCGGCGACGAGCCGCGGCAGAGCCTGCCTGCGATCGAAGGTGCGGTAGAGATCTTCGGCGAGGCTCGCGGCGAGCGTAAAGAGATGCGACGCCGAGGCGGCAAGGGCGATCGCCAGCGCCGCCGTCGCCATCAGGGCGGTGAGCACGTAAGGGAGACCCGCCGCCGAGGGGAGCGCGAGCGCGATCGCGTCGCGACCGATCAGAAGCTCGGCCGCGCCGATCGCGCCATCGCCGTTGGTATCTCCGGCGCGGAGCAGCTGCAGGTCGCCGAGGGCGGTGAGCCAGGCGGGAAGCGACGCCGCCTTGGCATCGGCGATCTCGCGCAGAATCGCGACCTTGGCGAAGGCGGCCATGGCGGGGACCGTCATGGCGAAAGCGGCGACGAACAGAAGACCCCAGGCGGACGAGCGGCGCTGCTCGGCGACCGTCGCGGTCACGCCGCTCCGCGCGAGAAGGCTAGGAAACGCGGCAATGCCAAGCGCGAGCGACAGGAACAGCGTCACGAACGCGACCGGCCCGAGCGCGCCGAATGGCTGCAAGAACGGTTTGATCGCCGGTCTCGGCGCGGTGCCCGGCAGCGTGGCCGCCGCGCCGTTGGGCGACAGCGGAACCGCGCCTGTCGCCGACTCGGCTTGCTGCAACTCCGTGAACAACTCGCCATAGGTGAGCTGCGGCGCGGGCAGGTTGGTGAGCAGGATCGAGACGATCGTCACGACTGCGGCGAGCCCGACCGCGCCGACGAGAAACTCAGCGCTCCCCGCCCAGGTGATGGAACGCATGCCGCCGAGGATGGCTATCCCTGCGATCAGCGCCGCCACGAGCACGACCGCGATGCCGAAAGAGAGCGGCAGGAACAACGAAGCGACGAGCGCGGCGATCTTGATCTCGGCGGCGAGAAGCAGCGCCACGGGCGGAAGCTGTAGGGCACTGGCGGTCGCGCGCAACAGGCGCGAGCGGAAGCGGTGACCGAAGAAGCTCGGCAAAGTGTACGAGCCTGCCTTGCGGATATACGGCACGAACAGCGCGCCGGCCGTGAGCATACCGAAGGTCCAGCCGAGGCCGATTGCCATGGCATCGAAACCGAGAAAGAACGCGGTGCCGGTATAGCCGAGGAAACCCACTCCGCCGACGGCGATCGCGGCAAGCACGAAGCCGTTATAGACGGGAGGCACGCGCCGTCCCGAGGCAAAGAAATCTTCCGCCTGATTGGTGCGGGCGCCAACGGCAATGACGAGATAGAGCGCAAGCGGCACCAGCATCATGGTCTGCGCCAGGCTCGATCGGCCCCAGCCGAGCTGCTCGAACATGGCGAGGATAACGACGAGCGACACGAGGGTCGCGGCGACGATGCCGTAATAGGCACCAAGATGCGGGTTGGGACTGCGAAGCCGCGTGGGAACGATCATCGCCCGACCCATTCCTCGCTCTCGGCGCGCGCCTGGTCGATGCGTTCCTGGATGCGGATGAACCAGAACGCCATCACCACAATCAAAATGAGAAGGCCTTGCGCCAACAAATAGAAGCCGAGAGGGAAGTGCAGGAAGCCGAACTGATTGAACCAGGAGAGACCGGCGACGGCGGCAATCACGGCAAGGAGCACGATGAACAGAGTGGCAGCGGCGAGAATCAACGTCTGAATCTGGTGGCGAGCCCGCACCGGATCGTCGCTCTCGGGGCGTTCTACCGCGGCCATGTCACTCCCCCTGGCTCGAGACCGGCAAAGGCGCTACCAAGCGCGTGCCGGGCCGGCAAACCAGAGCGGCACCTTTGGCGTTTAATCGTGGCAGGGTGGTGACTGGGGCGGTCAAGCGAAGAGAGGAAGATGAGATGCTGAAGGAGTTCAAGGAATTTGCCCTTAAGGGGAACGTGGTCGACATGGCTGTCGGTATCATCATCGGCGCCGCGTTCGGAACCATCGTCAAATCGCTCGTCGACGACATTCTCATGCCGCCATTGGGGCTCGCCACCGGCGGGGTCGATTTCTCCAACATGTTCATCGCCCTCAATGGCGAGCATTACGATTCTCTGGCTCAAGCACGCCAGGCCGGAGCGCCGACGATCAACTTCGGTCTATTCATCAATAATGTGATCGCTTTTGCGATCGTGGCCTTTGCGCTGTTCATGGTGATCAAGGGCATGAATTATCTCCGCCGCAAGCAGGAAGAAGCGCCCGCGCCGCCCTCGCAAGAGGTGAAGCTGCTCGAAGAGATCCGCGACGCGCTGGTCAAGGGCGAGCGGCCCGCGAAGCGGCCGCAAACCCCGCCGCGCGAGAGCTGAAGCGCGGCAAGGATTTTGCGCGGGAAGCCTTGGGCGCAATGGGAACATTGCTCGGAACGCCTCTAGAGGAAAAAATACTACGCGAAAAGCTCATACGGAACAATTTTGCGTCTTTTTGCGAATTGAACCTTCTTTGGAGAATGATTTTTCGCTACATTCTCCTACAACACGCGGGTTTGCAACGCCCGCCCGAGGCCGCCTGACATGTTTCTGAACTTGCGCATGCCCGATGGCACGCTCCATCGCCTCGAGGCGCTCGAGGGTTGGCGGGTCATGGAGGTGATCCGCGACTGGGGCTTGCCGATCAAGGGCGAGTGCGGCGGCGCCTGCGCCTGTGCCACCTGCCATGTGTGGGTCGGCGCGGACTGGGTGACGAAGCTTAACCCGCCGAGCAGCGAAGAACTCGAGATGCTCGACGGCGCCTTCAATGTCGATGAGCGCTCGCGCCTCTGCTGCCAAATTATTATGTCGAAGGAACTCGATGGGCTCGAAGTCGAGCTCGCGCCTGAGAGCCTCGCCGATGCGCCGGCCGAGCGCGTGGCGGCGGAAGGATAGCGTGATGCGGACGTTCCCCATTCTGGTGAGCTTCGACGGCAAGCCTCCGCTCGTGACCGGAGGCGGCGAGCTTGCCACGGTCAAGACGCGGCTGCTCTTGAAGCGCGCGCCCGTCGTCGATGTCGCCGCCGATGAGGTGACGCCCGAGCTCGCCGCGTTGATCGAAGCGGGCTCGGTTGAGCTGATCGCGGCCAAGCCTGGCCTCGATCAGTTGCGCGGACGCCCGCTCGTCATCGCCGCAACCGAGGACGAGGAAGAGGATGCGCGCGTCTCGGCCATCGCCCGCGCGCTCGGGGTGCCGGTCAACGTTCCCGATAGGAACGAGCTTTGCACCTTCGCGCTGCCCGCGATCGTCGATCGCGGCGAGGTGACGGTCGCGATCGGCACGTCGGGTGCATCGCCGGTTCTCGCGCAGCGCCTGCGCGCCTGGCTCGAGCAGGAGCTGCATCCCAGGCTCGATGCGCTGGCCAAGCTCGCGGCGGAGTTCCGCGGCGCCGTGGCCGAGGTCTTGCCGTCAGGTCAGCCGCGGCGGAAATTCTGGGAAGCGGTGTTTGAGGGCGCCGCTGCCGAAGCCATGCTCGAAGGCGACGAGAACAAAGCGCGCGAACTGATCGGTGCGGCGATCGCGAAAGCCGCCGCGACGCCGCGAACCAAGGGCCGCGTGCTTCTGGTCGGCGCTGGTCCCGGCGATCCCGAGCTTCTCACCATGAAGGCCGTGCGCGCGCTGAAAGCCGCAGACGTGATCTTCTACGACCGGCTGGTCGGCGAAGGCGTGCTCGACCACGCCCGCCGCGAGGCCGAGCTGGTCCCCGTGGGCAAGGCCAAAGGCGCGCACTCGGTCCCGCAAGAGGAGATCAACGCGCTTCTGATCGAGCGTGCGCTTGCCGGCGAGATCGTCGTCCGGCTCAAGGGCGGCGATCCGTTCATCTTCGGCAGGGGCGGCGAGGAGCTCGATGCGCTTCGCGAAGCCGGCGTCGAAATCGAGATCGTGCCAGGCGTCACCGCCGGCATCGCCGCCGCCGCAAGCTTGCAAATTCCGCTCACCCATCGCGACGTGTCGCACACCGTGACCTTCGTTTCGGGCCACGAGGCGGGCGGGGCCGAGCCGTCTTTCGAGCATCTCGACCTTGCGGCGCTCGCGTCCGGCAACAACACGCTCCTGGTCTATATGGGCGTAACGACGGCCGGGGTGATCGCCAACAGGCTGCTCGAAGCGGGGTTCAGGCCCGGCCTGCCCGTGATCGCTGTCGAGAATGCGAGCCGCGAGGACGAGCGCCGCGTGCGCGCGACCATCGCCGAGCTTGCCGAGAACTCCGCGCGCCTCGGGCTCGAGAGCCCCGCGGTGCTGATCTTCGGCGAGATCGCTGGGCTGCCCGCCGCGGGCGTGGTCGAGACCATCCTCAGCCTCGAGGAGGTCAAGCGCCTCTATGCCTAACGTCGTCACAGCGAACCGCCTCATCGACGGCATCGTCGTCTATCTCGCCAGCGATGGCGGCTGGACCGAGGAGATCGGCCGCGCGCGCTTGGCGGAGACCGAGGACGAGACCAAGGCGCTCGAGGTCGAGGCCGCCAAGGACGTGGCGCTGCGGAAAGTCGTGGCGGTCTATCCCATGGAGGTCGCGCTCCGCGACGGGGAAGTCGATCCGCTGTCGGTGCGCGAACGCATCCGCGCCGCCCACCGCACCACACTGACCAAGGACTGGTACGATGTACCGCTATGACGAGTTCGACCACGCCTTCGTGCATGAGCGCGTGGCGGAGTTCAAGGACCAGGTCGAGCGGAGGCTTGCGGGCCAGCTGACCGAGGACGAGTTCAGGCCGTTGCGCTTGCGCAACGGGCTCTACCTCCAGCTTCACGCCTATATGCTGCGTATCGCCATCCCCTATGGCGTGCTGTCGCCGAAGCAACTGCGCCAGCTCGCGATGATCGGGCGGCGCTGGGACCGCGGCTACGGCCATTTCACCACGCGCCAGAACCTTCAGTTCAATTGGGTGAAGCTGGTCGATATTCCGGATGTGCTCGCAGCGCTCGCCGATGTCGAGATGCACTGCATCCAGACGAGCGGCAATTGCGTGCGCAACGTCACCGCCGATCCGTTCGCGGGTGCGGCGAACGATGAGCTGGAAGACCCGCGGCCCTGGTGCGAGATCCTGCGTCAATGGTCGACGCTGCATCCGGAGTTCTCGTGGCTGCCGCGCAAGTTCAAGATTGCCATCTCTGGTGCCGCGGAGGACCGCGCGGCCATCGCCTTCCACGATATCGGGTTGAAGATCGTGCGCGGGGCCAATGGCGAGAACGGCTTCCGCGTGCTGGTCGGCGGCGGCATGGGCCGCACGCCCTATGTCGGGCAGGAGATCAAGGCTTTTCTGCCGAAGCAGCACCTTCTCTCGTATATCGAGTCGATCCTGCGCGTGTACAATCTCCATGGGCGCCGCGACAACATCCACAAGGCGCGCATCAAGATCCTGGTCAACCAGCTCGGCATCGACAAGTTCCGCGAGGAGGTCGAGGCCGATTGGGAAGCGACGCATAAGGACGCGATCGATCTGCCTGAGGATGAGCGCAAGCGCATCATGTCCTATTTCGCGCCGCCCTCATTGCCGGCGCGGCCGATCCGGGACGAGGCGCTCGATGCGCGCCGCACGACCGATCCCGTCTTCGCCAACTGGCTCAAGCACAATGTGCGGCCGCACCGCGTGCCGGGCTACTCCACCGTTGTCGTCTCGCTGAAGGAGCCGGGACGGACGCCGGGCGATGCGAGCTCGGACGCCATGGAGCTTGTCGCCGATCTCGCCGAGCGCTTCAGCCGATCGGAGGCTCGCGTCAACTACACGCAGAATCTGATCCTGCCCCATGTCGCGACCTCCGACGTCGTTGCGCTCTACGACATCCTCGCCGCGCATGGCCTTGCTACCGGCAATCACGATCTCCTGGGCGACATGATCTGCTGCCCCGGCCTCGATTACTGCAACCTTGCCAATGCCCGTTCGATCCCGATCGCCAAGGAAATCGCCAAGCGCTTCGAAGACCCGAAGCGCCAGGAACTGATCGGCCCGCTCCGGCTCAACATGTCGGGCTGCATCAATGCCTGCGGCCACCACCACTCAGGCAATATCGGCATCCTCGGCGTCGACAAGAAGGGCACCGAGCTCTATCAGATCTCGCTCGGCGGCAATCCCAAGGACGATGCCGCGATCGGCACCATCGTCGGCCCCGGCTTCCGTGCGGAAGCCGTGCCGCAGGCGATCGACACCATCGTCGAGACGTATCTCGTGGAGCGGAGCGACGGGGAGACTTTCCTCGACACGTGGCGGCGCGTGGGCGTCAAGCCCTTCAAGGAGGCCCTTTATGGCACTGCTTGATCTCGCCACGGGCTCGCTCGTCGCCGATCCGGCTGACGTCGCGACGGCGCTCGAGCCGAACGCCGACGGCGCTGCGCTCGCCGCCGCCGGCGGCGGCAATGCCGGCCCGATTGCGATTAGGTTTCCCGTGTTCAATGACGGCCGCGGCATCAGCCTCGCCGTGCTGCTGCGCGAGCGTCACGGCTTCAAGGGCGAGATCAGGGCGGTCGGCCATCTCATCCCCGACCTCGCGCAATACCTGCTCCGCTCGGGCTTCGATACGGTCGAGATCGCCGATCCCGAGCAGGCGCCCGTGTGGAAGGCGTGCCTTGCGCGGATCACGCACAATTATCAGCGGGGGTACCGCAATCCCTTGCCGCTCCGCCGCGACGCCGCGCGGAACGAGGCCGAAGCGCTCGATCAGCGCCTCGCCAGGGTCAAGAACCTGGCCGATCGAATCCGCGAGATGCGCCGGCGGATCGAGGGCCGCATCACCTTCTCGACCAGCCTCGGCCTCGAGGACCAGGCGATCCTTCACGCCATCGCCGAGTCCGGCGCCGAGATCGACGTCTTCACCCTCGATACCGGGCGCCTGTTTCCCGAAGTGCTCGAGACGGTCGAGCTATCGGAGCTGCGCTACCGGGTTCGCATTCGCCTGGTTGCGCCAGACGCGCAAGAGGTCGAGACGCTGGTCGCGCGCGACGGGGTGTTCGGCTTCCGCCACGCGGTCGAGAACCGCAAGGCTTGCTGCGAAATTCGCAAAGTCCGCCCGCTCAATCGCGAGCTTTCAGGCGCCCAAGGGTGGATCAGCGGGCTCAGGCGCGAGCATTCCGAGGAGCGCGCGAACGTGCCGTTGGCCGAATGGGACGAGGCTCACGCGCTCATCAAGGTCAACCCTGTCGCCGATTGGACGACGGCCGACCTCACCGCCTACGTCGCCGACAACAACATTCCGGTCAATCCGCTGCACGCGCGCGGCTTCGTCTCGATCGGCTGCGCGCCTTGCACCCGCGCGGTGCAGCCCGGAGAGAATCCGCGCGCCGGCCGCTGGTGGTGGGAGCAGGAGGAGAAGAAGGAATGCGGGCTGCACCTCAATCCGAACCGGGAAGGGAGGGCCGCATGACCGCGCTCACCTCGCATCTCAAGCTGCTCGAAGCCGAGAGCATCCATATTTTCCGCGAGGCGGCGGCGCAGTTTCGCACGCCTGTGCTGCTCTATTCGATCGGCAAGGATTCGACCGTTCTCCTGCATCTCGCGCGGAAGGCCTTCTGGCCGGCCAAGTTGCCCTTTCCCATGCTTCACGTCGACACGACGTGGAAGTTCCGCGAGATGATCGCCTTCCGCGACCGCACGGCGCGCGAGTTCGGGCTCGACCTCATCGTCCATACCAACCATGACGGGCTCGCCCGCAACATGAACCCGTTCGACTATCCGCCGTCCGTCTATACCGACATGATGAAAACGGTTGCGCTCAAGCAGGCGCTCGACGCGGGCGGCTTCGATGCCGCCTTCGGCGGGGCGCGCCGCGACGAGGAGGCATCGCGCGCCAAGGAGCGCGTGTTCTCCTTCCGCGCCGCGGGCCATCGCTGGGAGCCGCGCCGGCAGCGGCCTGAGATGTGGCAGCTGCTTAACGGGCGCCTCGGGAAGGGCGAAACCGTGCGCGTGTTCCCGCTCTCGAATTGGACCGAGGGCGATGTATGGCGCTATATCGCGCTCGAGAAGCTCGAGGTGGTGCCGCTCTATTTCGCCGCGCCCCGCCCGGTGGTCAAGCGCAACGATCAGCTGATCGTGGTGGACGACGCGCGCATGCGGTTCGAGCCGGGCGAGAAGCCGGAGATGCGCAAAGTGCGCTTCCGCACGCTTGGCTGCTGGCCGCTGACAGCGGCGATCGAGTCCGATGCCGCCGACCTCGACGGCATCGTGGCCGAGACGCTGGCTGCAAAATTTTCCGAGCGGGCCGGGCGGCTGATCGACCACGATCAGGCCGGCGCGATGGAGATGAAGAAGCGTGAAGGGTATTTCTAGAGGGGCGGTTCGATGCAAGTGGCGCAACTGAGAGAGGCCGTCGAGCAGCGTAGCGTTGCTAGGGGCAGCGTGACAGTAGAGGCCCCGCAAGCGGGCGCTCTGCTCAAGCTGCTCACCTGCGGCTCGGTCGATGACGGCAAGTCCACGCTGATCGGCCGGTTGTTGTGGGACGCCGCCGGCGTCACCGAGGATCAGCGCGCGGCCGTCACGCTCGCCTCGCATAGCCGCGGCGTAAACGGCGAGCGCATCGATTTCAGCCTCCTGCTCGACGGGCTCCAGGCCGAGCGCGAGCAGGGCATCACGATCGACATCGCCTGGCGCTATTTCGAGACGCAAGGGCGCCGCTTCATCATCATCGACTCGCCGGGGCATGAGCAATACACCCGCAACATGGCGACGGGCGCGAGCCACGCCGATATCGCCATCCTGCTGGTCGATGCCCGTCATGGCGTCAAGCGCCAGACCCGCCGCCACGCCGCGATCTGCAACCTCGTCGGCATCAAGCGCGTGGTGCTCGCCGTCAACAAGATGGACGAAGTCGCCTGGTCGGAAGCGCGCTACCGGGAGATCGCGGCCGAGTTTCGCACCATGGCCGAAAGTTTTTCGTTCGCCGAGACCGCCATCATTCCGGTCGCGGCGCTGACCGGCGACAACGTCGCCTACCGCTCGACGGTGATGCCCTGGTATTCCGGGCCGACGCTGCTCGACTATCTCGAGAGCGTCGATCCCGAGACCGCGCCTGTCGGTGCGCCGTTCCGCATGCCGGTGCAGCTCGTGCTCCGCGCCGCCGGCGATTTTCGCGGTTATTCCGGCACGGTCACCTCGGGGCGGATCGGCGTCGGCGAACGCATCGTCGATGCACGGTCGGGGCTCGGCGCCACGCTTCGCCGCATCGCCACCATGGACGGCGATCGTGTCGTCGCCGCCAAGGGCGATGCCGTCACGCTCGTGCTCGACACCGATATCGATATTTCCCGCGGCGCGGTTCTGTCCGAAGTGTCGCGCCGCCCGATCAACGCCGATGTGATCGAGGCGCGGCTCGTTTGGCTGTCAGAGACGCCGTTCGATCCAGAAGCCGGATATCTGTTGCGCACGGCGACCGACCTCACGCCCGTCACCAGCATGAGCGTCTCGGCGCTTGTCGATTTTGAAACTCTTGCCTCTCAGCCCGCGCATGGCTGCGGTGTCAACGACATCGCCGATTGCCGCATCCTGCTTGGGCGCGCCGCCTCGATCGATCTCTTTCGCGACCTGCCGCTCACCGGGAACTTTGTGCTGGTCAGCGCCATTGATGGTGCGACGGTTGCGGGCGGCGTCATCACCTGGGCCCAGGCCGGGGCGCCCACGATCGGCGAAAACGTGTTTGTGATCGACCGGGCGCTGCTCGCCCGCGGACTCTGCGCCGATCTTGGAGATTCGCCGCAAGACCGCGCCGAGTTCAGCCGGCGGGCGCAGGAACTCGC
>CAYMJW010000007.1:23924-35175 GCA_964390455.1 uncultured Methyloceanibacter sp.
GCCCATTGGATCAGGATGGGGCTGGTCGTGGCGCTGCCGTTGAGTGGGCTTGCCATCGTGCTCTACCCCCTGTTGTCGCGCACTGCGCCCAGCAACGACACCGGCGACGTGCCGCCGCGCACGCTTCCGACTGTCCTATTTGGCGTGGTGCTCGGGCTCCTGGTCACGCTCACCTCGGTCGGAGCCGGCGCCATCGGCGTCACCGTGCTCGCCGCACTCTACCCCAGGCTTCCGGCCAAACGCCTCGTGGGTTCCGATATCGCCCACGCCGTACCGCTCACCCTGATCGGCGGCCTCGGCCATTTCGGCCTCGGCAATGTCGATATCGGCATCCTGCTGGTTCTTCTGATCGGCTCGATCCCCGGCATTTTGTTGGGGGCGCGGCTCGCAGGCCTTGCGCCGGAATGGCTGCTGAGGCCGATCCTCGCGGTGATGCTGTGCTACGCGGCCTTTGTGATGTTCAACAAGGGATAGCGCGTAGCGTCACGCCCGGGCGATCAGCAGAATGCCGAGGCCAAGCACCGCGAGCGCCCCGCCGATTTCGAGGCCCATGCCGATGCGATGGCGCAGCTTTGCGGTCCGGTCGAGGAGGGTCATGAACCGGCCTCTGGCAAGTGAGGCCAGGAGCGCGACACCGCCGATGGTGGCGACCATGCCGATGGTCATGGCCACGGTCACGGCGAGGCCCGCAGCAAGTACGCCGCGCGCCAGCGCATAGCTCAAGATGAATGTGGTGAGAGGACACGGGACCATCCCCGCCACGAAGGCAAGCGCCTTGCCGTTCGCGGGCGCCACCTGATGGCGATGCTTGAGCGAACGCCAGAGCAGAAAGGCGCCGATCAGGACGACCATGACGCCGCTTGCGAACTCGAATTGCGGGGTCCTGCCGCCATAGGCGAAGGCGCGGCTGATCGCGGCAAATCCCGCGAGCACGAGGACGACGGCGAGCCCGACATGGGTGATCGCAAGAATGGCGCCGTTGAGGAAGCCGTGATGAGGCCGCGCCTCCTGGCCGAGATGATAGGACACGAGCACGGTCTTGCCGTGGCCGGGCATCAGCGCATGGACCGCGCCGAACAGAACCGCGGCGGCCAGCGCCAAGAAAATGGCGCGCGGATCGCCGCCGGCAAATGCGCCGAGCCCCTCGCTCATGCCGGAATAAAGCCAGTGCTGAATGGAGAGAATCGTCTGCATCGGCTAGTGTAGATCGAGATTGGCACGGAATTCGGCCGTATCAAGGAGGGAGCGATGCTCTACCTCGCCGCCAAGGCGCTGCTCTCGGGCCTCGTCATCGCCATCGTTTCGGAGCTTGCCAAGAAGACGCCTGCGCTCGGCGCGCTGATCCTGTCGCTGCCGCTCGTCTCCATCCTCGCCTTCATCTGGCTGTGGCGGGAAACCGCGGACAATGAGGGAATCGCGGCGCTGTCGCAATCGACCTTCTGGTTCATCTTGCCGACGCTGCCGATGTTCCTGGTCTTGCCGGCGTTGCTGAGACATGGCGTGGGCTTCCTCGCCGCTCTCGGGCTGTCTTGCCTGCTCACCATGATCCTTTACGCCGCGATGGTGTGGATGCTCGGCCGGTTCGGCATCGTGCTCTAGAAGGACTCTTCTGCTGGGCAGCGCCGTCACGAAGCCGCGTGTGCTTCCTCGTCGATACCGCTAACGGCTTGCGCGCGCGTCTTGTCCGTTTCGACAAGACCTTCGGCTAGAGGCGGCGCGCTTGGGGTGCGATAGTGAAGGCAATTGGGACAGGGCCGCGCCTTGCCGCAGCGTTCGCGCCAGCACACGATGTCGCCGAAACGCGACAACGCAATGCGTTCCAAGTGATCGCCGCCCGAGGCCTTGATCAATATGAGTTCCCCCGGTTCGCTTTTTTCCGCCACGAACCGGCTCGCCTCGTAGGTTGTCCGAAAGGACAGAAGCCGGCCTCCGGCCTCCGCGCGATAAGCTTCGGCATGTGAAGCGTGCGGTCCGACGAAGATCACGCGATCGGCGATCGCAAGCGCCTGCCGCGCAAGTTGGCGGTAGGTCCGGCCGGCCTTTCCGGCATAGTCCGACATTGTCCCAAAGATGACGGTCTTGCGCGGAGCCCTGGCTGTTTCGAGAAACGCGAGACTGCTCGGAACCGTCCATAGCGGCGCCTTGTAAGAGTCGAGCACGAACACCGGACCCGCGGGAACCGGGTGCACGGAAAAGCGGCCGAAGACCGGCTCGGCCTCCGCGATCGCTCCGACGCAAGCCTCAAGATCGAGCCCGCAAGCGAGCCCGCAGGCGATCGCCGCCAGCATCGAGGAGGTCCAATGCGTGCCGGGGAAGCGGGTCTCAACCCGCATCGATTTGCCCGCAGAAGATACGGTGAACGCCAAGCGGTCAGGCCAGAGGCCCGAGACGTCGAACGCCCTGACATCGGCCCCTGACGCAATGCCAAACGTCATTACGCGTGCTCTGGTGCGCGACGCCATGGCCAAGACCCGCGGATCGTCGGCATTGAGGATCGCGGTCCCGCCGGCCGGCAGACCCTCGACCAGCATGCCCTTTTCCTTGGCCGTCTCTTCGAGCGTGCGGAACACCTTGTAGTGATCGCTCCCGACCATGGTGACGATGCCGATGTCGGGCCGCAGAATCTTCACCCGCCGTGCGATCGTACCCTTCCGGTCGGCGCCAACTTCCTGCAAGCAGAAGCGCGTGCCGGCGGGCGCCTTCAATACGGCCCTGATGGCGGCCTTCTCGGTATTGTTTCCGTCGCCGATGGCGCAGCCTCCGTTCTTGGCGAGCACCGCGCGAATGAGCTTGGTCGTGGTGGTCTTGCCGCAGCTTCCGGTGACGGCGATGAACGTGGTGCTTAGCGCCGGTCGCTTTAGCCGCGCCGCCTGGCGCAGAACAAAATCGGCCAAGCGTTCGCCAGGCGCCGCAAGCCGGCGTACCAGCCGGCGCAAGGTCTTTGCGCTTACGAAGGAGCGAGCAGCCATCGCCGGGATGATAGCGCCTGGCCTCGGGCCGAGTCTCGGATTGTCGGCGGGAGTTCAATCGCCGTGCCGGGGCTTCGACGCTTTTACGTGTGCGGCGATTTGCTCGGCGGTCGCAAACCAGACGCCTGGTCGCGCCTTGATGCCGGCGATGAACCTGTCCAGATGCACGATCCGCGAGCGACGACCGATCACATGGGGATGGAGCGTAAGCATAAAATACGTGCCCTCCTCATAGGCGAGGTCGAACTCGTCCTGAAAGGTTTTGAAGACCAGCTCCGGCGAAGGAAGCGATCCGGTCCGGGCGAAATAGGGCGCATCATCGAGGATCCAATCGACCGGAAGCTCGACCAAGCCGGTGGGCACGCCGTTGGCGATCAGCGCGTAAGGCTCGTCCATCGCCATCAGGCTCGAGTCGTAGACAAAGCCCGCCTCGAGGAGCAGGTCGAGCGTGTGCCGGCTGAACGCCCATTGCGGCGCGCGATGGCCGGCCGGGCGCCTGCCGGCCGCCTTGGTCAGCGCATCGATCGCCTGGGTGAGAAGCCGCTTCTCCTCGGTGCGATTGTCGATCTTCGTCGCGATTTCGTGAATCCAGCCATGCACGCCGATCTCGTGACGTCCCCGGTCAAGGATTGCGGGGATCATCCGCGGGTGAAGCAAGGCGCTTGCGGCGGGGATATAGAACGAGGCGGGGATGTCATGGCGGTCGAGCAGCTTGAGGACTCGCTCGAGCCCCGTTAACGCGCCGAACTCGCCCGCCGCCAAAGACGAGGGCGCTAAATCGCCGCGCGACAGGCTTGGCGTCTCGTTGTCGACATCGAAGCTGATGCAGGCCGCGACGCGGGCGCCGTCAGGCCAGTGCGCGGGTGTCAGTTTGCGACCAGCCCGCACGGGGCCCACCGCTTGCACGATCTCGGCCTCGGTCCATTCCACCGGTGGCACAGATTTCTCAGTGGCGCCTGACGGCGCGATGCGGGCAAGCGCGGCCCGCCACAGGCGCGCGACCGGCCGCCGGCTCCTGCGCTTCTTCAGCTTAGGCATGCTTTGTCCGATGGTCCGCTTCCGGCGCGGCTTCGATGGATGAGGGCAAGGCGCGCCGCTTGCCGCCCCATGGCTCGCGCTTTCGCGTCAGGTGCCATCCCTGCCACTGGCCGGGATCGCGCAATACGAAGGGCGTTAGCCCGTCGGCATAAGCCTGCATTGCGGCTGGGTAGTCGTCCTTCCCTTCCTTGTCCTTTGCAATTTCGAGCGGCGGTCCGATGGTCACTTGAAACTTCCCGGGTCCCGCGCGGAAGGTATAGAGCGGCAGCAGCGCCGCGCCTGTCCTCTGCGCCATGGCCAGAGGTCCAGTTGCGACGACGATGCGGCCACCAAGGAATTTCGCCTCGGCGGTTCGGCGTGCGCGTCCGCCGACCGCGAAATAGACCGCGCCATTCTCCTTGAGCCGGCCGCGCATGCGTTCGAGCGCGGCGGGAATTTGTTGCGGTTCGGGCATTAGCCGCTCCCGCAAATATCGATTCTCGATATTGCGATAGAGCCGGTTGAGAGTGCGAATGCCGAAGCGCGTGTTGGAAATCCCGTGGAGCGGGACGGAGAAGCCGGTGATTTCGAGCCCGAGACGGCGCAGAGCCATTTTCGGCAGGAGATTGTTGAAGGCGAAATTGCCGCCCCAGAAAATGATGCCATGTCCCTTTGCCAGCGCGGCAGAGACATGCTCGGCGCCGGCGATCTCGATTTCGGGGTTCCAACCCCCCGGCCCCCATGCGCGCAAGTACTGAAAGCGCTCTTCGTAACGATTGGCCCAATTTGCGACCTCGATTTCGTAGCTCGCGCCGGTCTCATGCGCGTCTGCCAGCAGAGAGGCGATCTGCGCCGTCTCCTTTCGTGTCCGCCGGGGATGCGTCGCGACATTGAGCCGGCCGAGCAGGCGCGAGAGCTGCGACCATGCCGGCTCGGGCAAGCTCCAGGCCAAGAGCCCCTGCATTGTCAGCCGCGGAATCTCGTACGCATCCATGGGGCTGAACGAGGTGTATCCCGTCAGTGCCTTACGCAGTTTCTTGCGCCCGCGCCGCAGGGGCGCCAGCATGCGACCGGCGATGGCTTTGACGGATTGGGGCGTCCGTTTCGCGCCCATGATGGGCTCCCAGGCTTCCCTGTTGCTTGCGTTAGGCGGAAACGTTCGTTCAGCTTAGACTGCGCGTGGGGTGCGCCCCGCTATTGCGCAAAGATTAGCGCCATCGCGGCGCATAGGCGAGGGATGAACGCACTCATCTTGACGTCCGGAGGATTGATTGCCGCCCGGGTCTTGAGCGCCTGGCTGGGTGCCGGTCATACCGTGGTTGCGCTCTGGATCGGGGCCAAGGAGCCGGCGAAGGTTCTCGGCCGCGACCGCGCGCTTGGCCTTCTCGCAAGGGGCTGGTCGATCGCGGCGCTCACGCGGCGCCACCAGATCCCGGTCTTGCCCAATCCGAAGCTGTCCTCGCCGGAAGCGGAGGCCGAAATTGCGCGGCTCGGCGCCGACATGCTCATCACCGCGATGACGCATCAGATCGTGCCGGAGCGCATCCTCGCGCGCTTCCCCGGCCGCGCGGTGAACTTCCACCCCGCGCTCCTGCCGCACTATCGCGGCCCAAATCCGCGCATCGGCATGCTTCTCGACGGCGCGAGCGGCACGTACGGCGGCATTACGCTTCACTGTCTTGCACGCGGCATCGACGAGGGCGACATCATCGGCGCGCGCGCGGTTCCCTACGATGCGGCACGCGGCTTTGTCGATTGGGACGTGCGGCTCGCGGATGCGGCGGGAAGTTTGGCGAGAAGCGAGTTGCAGGACTATATCGGCGGACATCTCAGCGCCCGCGCGCAAGTGCCAAAGTCGGGAAGCTATCGAAAATTCGCCCAAGCCGAGACATCGTTGTCAGGCGCGCATTCGGCCTTCCGGATCAGATGGCTTTGCGAACGGCTTGCCGGCTCCAATTGGCTTCGCTTCCGCGCCACGCGCGGAAGAAAATATTCGGTCTCGCGCTTCCTCGGCGTGCTCGGTCCGCGCACGCAAGAAGAGCCGCGCATTCACCGATACCGGATCGAATTCGACGCAACGGACGCGCGCGTGGCCGTCCGCCGGCGTCGCACCTTGGCGTGGTGGCTCGCGCTCTTCAGCTATTGGCGCGCCATCGCGCGTGCCTCGCGCTCGTCGAGGGACACAGACCGCGGCTCGCGCGTCACCAATCGCAGAGCGTGATGCCCTGAACGATCAACCGATCGACGTCGATCTCGGGATGAGAGTCTTCGCTCCAGACGCGTTGGATCGGCGGATAACGGGACCCCGCCATCCCATTGACCGCATAGTCCGTGCCGTCGACATTGATGATGATGGCGCCACGGCCCTCGCAGCGAAGCTCGCCAAGCGCATGATGGGACGCGCTGGGAGCAAGGGCCGGCTCGGGCAGGTTCGGCCCCAAGCCAAGGACGGCAAGCACCATCGCGCCGATGGTGAGTGCGGCGAGAGCTTCGCCGAAGAGCCTCATGGCGCCTGGCGCTCCCGCGCGCCGCGTCCGCGTCAGCGCACCCTGATCCATGACCATTGCTGCCACCAGGGGAGGGGCGCTGGTTCCCGCGCCGCCAGTTTCCGCTTGGGTTTTGGCTTTGCTGTCTGCTTCGGCGGGAGAGGCCGTTCGGCAAGAGGCGCGGGCGCCATCTCGGCCTCAACGGGCGGCGAAGAGGAGGGCGCTGCCGCCGCCATGGCGACCATGTCAGCGACGGTCTCCGGAGACGCCCGCAGGGCGTCGATTGACGGGGCCGTTTCGAGGACCGCAAAGCCCGAGGCTGGCTCGGGCTGCTTGGCCGGCGGAGCCGCCATTACCGGCTTTGCCACCGTCAGGGTGGCCGCGGCGGCCCGGGGCCCGGCCTCCGGCACCACTTGCGCTGTCACCGCGCGTTCTTCGGAAGGCGCGCTCGAGAAGGTGGCGCGAAGAACACCGGCGGCAACAACAAGAAGCGCGAGGGCAGCAACGGAGGCGACAGAAACCCGCCCCGCGTGAAGTCGTGCGTTGGGGGCAGCGGTCGGGCGCGCTTTCCCCTCGGCAAGCGGCGAAATTTCCTGCAACGACTCGATCTGTTCGGTGCCAAGGCGCGATTCATCTGCCTTCACCGGGGCCGAGCGTGAGCGCTCGTCAAGCCGCCGGATGCGAAGCTGGAGCGCAGTGTGCCGCGTGAACGGAGGTTCTTCCCAGGGGTCGCGGGGTCGCGGCGACGAGTGCAGCTTGAGCCTTGCGCCAAGTGCACGGGCGAGAGCGAAGGGCGCGGCGAAAACGAGGCTGACGGCAGACCGCATGACCGCCCGCATCGCCAATTTGCGCCCGAGGAGACGGCGGTGGCGTTGCACCTCCCCGGCCCAACTCGCGCGATGGCGGTCCAACCACTCTCCGTGGCTTGCCAGCTCCTGATGCGCGGCGGCGATGACGCGGCTTGACAGCCGGAACGCCCTGTTGGCGCGGACGATCTTCGTCTCGACCTGTTCCGACAAACGCGACACGACATTGCGCGACACGACCTTGGCCCCCAATCTCCAGGCGGGTGGACGCAGGGTCAGAGACGCAAAAGGCGAGCGGGGTCGATCTCCCGCCGGCTTTGCGCCGCGCAAGATCAAACGCGGACGCCGGTGCCTGACGCGCAACTCTGCTGCACCCGTGCCGTGAATCAGAGCGCCAAGCGTTTAAGAAAGACTGAAGTGAGCCGGCCGGCCCTGCGCTTTGCTTAAGCCTTCGTTGCGGCCGGCAACATCGGGCTTACCGCGGCGCGCCGACCGTCCAAGGTGCCGGCTCGCGGCCTCCGAACAACCGGAACAGCTTCCGCTCGCGCCGCGCTTCTTTCTTGGTCAGGCGATCGCTCTTCATGTCAGGCGGCGCCTCGTTCGGGTCCGGAGCCGCGGCGTCGTTGGCGGCCTGCCGCACGGGCTTTGACGCTTGACGCGGCGTCTGCGCCGCCCGTGACGCAGCCTTGGACGCCACGGCGGGCACGGGCTTAGCGCTTGCTTGCGTCAAGGACTGAGCCGGGCTCGGCCCGTCGATCGCAACGAGATACTTCTCGAAGATGAAGCCTCGCTCTTGGGTCGCGGGGTCGAGGAGCTCGATCCAGCCGCTTTCGCGTCCGAGGATCTGCAACTCCGTGCCGATGGGATAGAACTTCGTGATCGGCGAGGACACGGAGGCCTCGCTGTGCGCCTTCGCGGCGAGGATCACCCTTGCCCATGCGACATGGTCCGCCGTGGCAACGCCTGCCTCGGTGGGCGCGCCGGAACTCGTTGTGGCGTTCGTAGCTGGCTGCGAGGCTTGTTTCGGCTGGGCGTCGCCCTGCCAGTAGACGGCCTCCCGCTCCGGCTGGGGGGCTTCGCGCTCTTGAGAGACTACGGGTTGAGCCTCGGGGTCACGGCCCAAAGAGCTAAGGGTGGGCCCCCAGGACCGAAGCTGCCGCTCGCCCTGATAATCGGGCTCAGGCTCTGCGGTCGCGAGCTTCGCGCCCGTGGCCCATTCCGGTTCTTCGCTCGGGGGAATCAATGCATAGGCGGCCGCGGCCGCCAAACCCACGCAAATCAAAAACCGCATCATGGCCAGGTCCTTCTCCTGGCCCCCGTCTCTTTATGTTGGCTTCCGTGCCTTGGATTTCAACCTACGCCCGGGCCGATGATCGTACAAGGATCAATTCGGCGATTTTGGCGTCACAGTGACGAAATCCTTAGGCCGGAAGGGGGGCCAGCATTTGTGACGCGGCGAAGCGGTCCCGGGTTCATTGGTGGTGACGGCGCGGCCGGCTGCTTGAGCCGGCGGGGGCTCGCAGAGACCCCGATGCTATTTCTGGGCGGCGACTCGCGGCTTGGCGCCCGAGCGCGCCATCGACTTGATACGGCCGCGCGGCCGTCCCGACATGGCACCGATCTCCCGGTCCTGCGCCTCGACGAAGGTGCGGGCGGGGAGATCGCCGTCGAGACCGCCGAGATCGGCGGCCGGAACCTTGCGGTTCGAGGTCTGGCTGCCGTCCTCGTAAAAGACGTCGAAGAGCACGAAGCCGGAGGCGCGGGCTTGCTGTTTCTTGGCCATGATACGTCTCTTTTCGCCTAGGCGTCCCCTTGCGGCTTGTCAGGGTCCGGCGCTTCGCCGCGCGCGGCCTTGCGCTTCGCCGTCTCTTCTTCGAGACGTTTCATCTTCTCTTGCTTCTTTTGCGCCTTGGACCGGTTACGGTCCGCGCGCTGCTGGTTGTAGTTGGGCTTGAACGGCATGTTTCGACTCCAAGTTGGCGGGCGCTTAAGTCTGCCGCGATCGGCGCGGCTTGGCAGCCCGCTTCGCCGGCGGCGGTGACGCTTCCTGCAACCTCTTGTCTTCCTCTTCCTTGGCGAGACGAAGCTCGCGCAACCTCGCGGTCTTCAGCGCCATCGCCTCATTCTCCTGCGCCTGCTCGAGCTTGAAGCTGGCCTCACGCTTTTGACTCTTGTTCAGAAGAGCCTCGGCATTGCGCCGAGCCGATGAGCTGCCTGACGAGAATTTGCTCATGTTAGTTCTCCGATGGCGCGCGCGCCGTCCGCGGACGCTGACGCGAGGTGACGAATGCCGGCAAAGCGCCGGCCACGGGAGCGCCGGCAAAGCGCCGGCCACGCGAGCGCCGGCGCGGCTTGGCGGGCGGGGTCTTGGCGTGTCCGGTCTTGGCCGCCGCAGTCTTGACGCCTGGTCCGGAAGGCCGAGCGGCCGCTTGTGGCGTGCGCGCAAGACGATGCTCGGCGATGGTGACGGGCGCCCGCATCAAGCGCTCGATCGCCTGAAGGTGGGGCCGCTCGTCGTGATCGCAGAAGGCGAGCGCAGCACCTCCGGCGCCCGCGCGCGCGGTGCGGCCGATGCGATGCACATAGCTCTCGGGCTCGTTCGGCAGCTCGTAGTTGACAACATGGGTGATGTTGGGGACGTCGATACCGCGCGCGGCGATATCGGTGGCGACGAGAATACGGACGTTACCGCTACGGAAGGCTTCAAGCGCCCGCACCCGCGCGTTCTGCGCCTTGTTGCCGTGGAGCGCGGTCGCGGCAAAGCCGGCCTGAACCAGATTGCGGCACACGCGATCGGCGCCGCGCTTGGTGCGGGTGAAGACCAGAACCCGGTCCATGGCCGGATCGGCAAGCAGGGATTCGAGCAGCGCCCGCTTCTCCTTGGCGCCGACGAAGAACACGCACTGATCGATGCGCTCGACCGCGACCTTTTCCGGGGCGATGTCGATGCGGACGGGATGGTTGAGAATGTCATGCGCGAGCTTGGCGATGGGCGGCGGCATGGTGGCCGAGAACAGCAGCGTCTGCCGCTCGCGCCGGCACAGCGACACGATCTTGCGCACGTCGTGGATGAAGCCCATGTCGAGCATGCGGTCGGCCTCGTCGAGCACGAGGATCGAAACCTGGTCGAGCCGGACATGCCGCTGCTGGCAGAGATCGAGCAGGCGCCCGGGCGTGGCGATGAGAATGTCGACGCCCGCCTTCAGCGTCTTCACCTGGTGATGCTGGTTGACGCCGCCGAAGATCACGGCGGTGCGCAACGGAAGCTTGCGCCCATAAGCGCGGAAGCGCTCGGCGATCTGGCCGGCGAGCTCGCGGGTGGGGGCGAGGATGAGCGCGCGGGGCGCGCCGGGAAGGTGCGTCGCTTGTTGCCGCGGCGCGGCAAGACGCTGCAGGATCGGTAGAGCGAAGGCCGCGGTCTTGCCGGTGCCGGTTTCGGCGATGCCGAGCATATCCTTGCCAGCGGCAAGCAGCGGAATGGTCCGCGCCTGGATCGGCGTGGGCCGTAAGTAGTTTTCGGCCGCGAGCGCGAGCCGCAGGGGCTCGATCAGGCCGAGGCCGTCGAAAGTCGTTAATGTCACGAAAATACCTCAGGCGCCGCTAACGGGCTTAAGCGCGGTCGCGCAAGGCCGGAAAGTGGCGTTTGCCTTGCCCCACGCGCTATCCGGGGCCAGACGATGAAATGGGAATTGTCTCGGGATGAGACGCCGCATTATGCGGCAGCTTCGCGCGATCGCGAGCAATCAGTGAGGGTTACATGGCAGCGCACAATTACAATGTCAAGCTGAGATGGTCGCTTGAGGTGGTCCCCCTGCGCGGAAATGAGGTGACGCAGGCGCCCGCCAGGCCTGCTCGGTCACTTGCGGTCCGCACAAGCGAGGCCGGCACGGTGGCAGCGCCACGCGCGGATCATGGCGCCGGCCATGACGATGAAGGCGGCGTAGACCAGCCACTCAAACGGCGTGCCGCCGTA
>CAYMJW010000008.1:0-35158 GCA_964390455.1 uncultured Methyloceanibacter sp.
CCAACGAGCGATCCGAGCACCGTCAGGCGCGACCGCCTTCGCTCGGAAACTCGCGACGCGCTTAAGGCGACGCTCTCACTTCCTGTCTGACCACGCGCTTTGAATAGATGTTCGGGAATACCCTGACCGACTTCACGCCACAACTCAGACAACTGCCCGAACACTTGTCTCCCTTGCATTTGAAATCGCAGAGGTCCGCGCCCTGCAAACCACAACCTTTCCTGCAAGCTGTCTTGCCGTTGCAAACGGTCTGCACTTGCTGCTTGGTGAGCTTGACACCTTTCGCTTCCGCCGCGAGGGGGAGTGTGACGAACGCAGCAAGGCCAACCAAAAGAACGAGAAGCGATTTGCGCATGGGGCCTCTCCTCAGGGAAACGCGCCGTCCCCTAACAATACGCGCGCGCACGATTGCCGGAAAGACTCGTTTGTGAGCTGATTAACGCTCTCAAACACAAGCCGCGCAGCGGCGCGTCACGCTCAACGACGATCGCGACGCGATCGTTCGCTGTTCGAGGCGTGCGGGCCGCTAGTAACCGCGTTCCTTCTTCGGCGGAGAGCCGGCTGTCGCATCCGCCAGGCAATTGGCGATCCAGGCTTCCTTTTCGTCGGCCCTGAGCGCGGGCCTGACTTGCTCCGCGGCCTTGCTGCAAGCCGTTCGTTGTGCCGGCGTGACACCACCGGCGCCAGCCGGGGATATGAGCGCTACCAGCGCCAACGAAGCAATGCATGCGCCGATCGTCAGGTGTTGTGACTTCATCTTAGCCTCCTCCCGGGCTGTCGTTCGGCCAATTCTAGCGCGCGAACAGCGGGAGTGCACTATACCCACCGAGATTCCAGTCGTGCCCTGGGACGATCGTGGTCCCCGCCGCACAGTCAGAGTTCGCACAAAAGGCATTTATTGGCTGTGATCTATCGGCTTGGTGCGCTGGTTGCGATGGGCTGAGACGTCGCCGATCTTCCTCACTCCTCACGGGAAGCCGGTGGCGCCTTCTTGGATGCTCTGGATCACCTGGTCGAGGTTGAAGCTTGCCGGCTTCTGCCGCGGCGGGAACTCTTTGAAGCTTGCGAGCCAGTTGGCGACGAAAGCTTGTGCTGGCACCAGGAGATACATGCGTTCGATCCTCCACGCATCGTATCCGATCGACTCCTGGTTTGCCCTTTCAAGCGGGTCCGCGCGCAGGTCATAGATCGCCGGCAGGCGCAGGTCTACGAAGGGATCCTCCCAGACGCCAAGTCGGTGGCTGTTCTGCTCCGCGAAGACGAGCTTCCACCGATTGTAGCGCAGCGCCACGAGCTTGCCGTCATCGTTCCAGTAAAGGAACTCCCGGCGCGGCGACTCCTTCGTCTCGCCCTTGAAGTAAGGGGCAAGATCATAGCCGTCGAGATGCACCTTGAAGGTCGTGTCTCCCACCGCATACCCCTTCAGCAGCTTCTCCTTCACATCGGGCACACCGGCCGCAGCGAGGAGCGTGGGCAGCATGTCTTCATGCGCAAATACGTCATTGGACACGGTGCCAGCCTTGATCAGGCCGGGCCAGCGGATGAGGGCCGGAACGCGGTAACCGCCTTCCCAATTGGTCCCCTTTTCGCCGCGGAAGGGCGTGGTGCCGCCGTCCGGCCAGGTGAACGTCTCGGCACCGTTATCGGTCGAGTACATCACGATCGTGTTGTCGGCGATGCCGAGCTGGTCGAGCTTGTTCAGGAGCTCGCCTACATGCGCGTCGTGCTCGACCATGCCATCCGGATAGATGCCAAGGCCGGTCTTGTCCTTGGACTCATCCTTGAGATGCGTCCAGATATGCATGCGCGTCGCATTCCACCAGATGAAGAACGGTTTGTCCGCCTTGTGGGCGTCCTCCATGAACCGGAGCGCGGCCGCAGTGATTTCGTCGTCCACCGTCTCCATGCGCTTCTTCGTGAGCGCACCGGTATCCTCGATCTTCTGCGTTCCGTCCGGATTGGCCCAGGAGTGAATGACGCCGCGCGGGCCGAAGCGCTGCTTGAACGCGGGATCTTTCGGGTAGTCGACGCTCTCGGGTTCTTCTTCGGCATTCAAATGATAGAGGTTGCCGAAGAACTCATTGAAGCCGTGGGCGGTGGGCAGGTGTTCGTCGCGGTCACCAAGATGATTCTTGCCGAACTGCCCGGTCGCATAGCCCAGCGGTTTGAGCAACTCGGCGATGGTTGGGTCCTCTTTTTTCAGTCCGAGTTCGGCGCCGGGCAGTCCAACCTTGGTCAGACCGGTTCGGATGGGCGACTGTCCGGTGAGAAAGGCGGCGCGACCGGCGGTGCAGCTCTGCTGGCCATACCAATCGGTGAACACCGCGCCTTCCTTGGCGAGACGGTCGATATTCGGCGTCTTGTATCCCATCACGCCCATGTTGTAGGCGCTGACGTTGTACCAGCCGATGTCATCGCCCCAGATTACGAGGATGTTCGGCTTCTTCTGCTGGGCAGACGCCGGCGCTGCCAGAGCCACGCAAGCGACAATCATCGCTAGGGCAGCAAGCGCAGTTCTGTGGCTTCGCTGTGCAGTGCTCATGAGCAATTACCTTTCAAATCATTTCTGCAGCATGAAGCAGCACCCGCCGCCCGCCTGCTCGCGATCTTCCCCATGACGAGGAGCCATCGCTTGCCCCGTGCTCCATGCGCTACTTGACGCACTCGTCCATGAAGCGGAGCCTGTCGACAACTCCGAGATCTTTCGCGTCGGCCTGCTTGCTGCACTGCTCGCGCTTGTCGGCGAAATCTTCGATCTTCTCGCCCAGCGTTTCGTCCCCTCCGCCAGCGCTTGCCGGCTCAGCTTCGGCTTTCCGCATGGCGATCTCTTTCGGCCCGAGCTTCACCGTCAGCTTGTCGATCTTGCCGGTAAATGGGAACGGCACCTGGTAGTCCTTGTCGTCCACCGGCGTGCCGGTGTCGATGCCGACGTTGAAGGTCTCGTCCCAGGCAAGCGTGATCGGAAGGCTCTTCGGCATCGGGTGGCTGTCGACGGTCTCGCCGTCCACCTTCAGTGTGCCGGTGCCGCCCTTGCCGAAGCCTGGGCCGTCATATTTCCACTCGAACTCCAGCGTGTGCTTGCCGGGTGGAAGCGCCTCCTTGCCCTGCCACTTGACGCGCTCGAGAGCGACCAGATTCCAGGTAAACACCGGCACGCCCTTGAGCAGGTAGAAGCCATAGCCGGCGAACCGGCCGCCGTCGGTGACCAGGACGCCTTCCGCCCCGTCTTTGGGGATCTCGATCTCGGCCGTGATCGTATAGGAGCGGTTCAAGAGGCTCGGCGCGGTGCCGGTATCGGGGAACGGCACGTTCATCAATGTGCCCGAATAGGTGAACTCGGTCCGGCCAGGCGAGTAGCTTGGTTTATCCGAGATGAACCTCGTGAGGCGCGAGTCGTCGAGCGGGAACACCTGGTACTTGGTGGCCTCCATCGCGAACAGCTGCTGCATGTCGCGCAGCTTGTCCGGCATCTTGGCGGCGAGATCGTTGGCCTGAGTCCAGTCTTCATCGATGTTGTAGAGCTCCCATGGGAAGCCGTTCATGACATCCGCTAGCGGCTTTGCCAATGTGAGGTCCCAGGGCGCATGGACGGGCGGCGCGGACGCGATCCAGCCGTCGTGGTAGATCGCGCGGGAGCCGAACATCTCGAAATACTGGGTCGTCCGCTGGTCCGGTGCACCGGCGTCACCCCAGGTGTACGCCATGCTCACGCCCTCGATGGGCTTCTGCGCAACGCCATTGACACTGACCGGCTGCGGAAGGCCGGCTGCATCGAGGATCGTTGGCACGATGTCGATCACATGGTGGAATTGATGGCGAATGCCGCCGGCGTCCTTGATCCGTGCGGGCCAAGCCATAGCCATGCCGTTGCGCGTGCCACCGAAGTGGGAGGCCACCTCCTTGGTCCATTGATATGGCGTGTCCCAGGCCCACGCCCAACCCACCGCGTAATGCGGGTAGGTCTGGTCGGTGCCCCAGACGTCGTAGAACTGCATGTTCTGTTCCACGGTCGGGTTCACCGCGTTCGCAACGGCATATTCGTTGAACAGGCCGTTCAGCGTGCCCTCGGGACTGGAGCCGTTGTCGCCGCTGATATAGATGATCAGCGTATTATCGAGCTTACCGGCGTCTTCGATCGCCTGGATCACCCGGCCAATCTCGTGGTCGGTATATGCCAAGAATGCCGCATAGACCTCCGCCTGGCGGATGAAGAGTTTCTTTGCCTCGGGCGAAAGCGTGTCCCACTTCGGGATGTCGTTCGGCCAAGCTGTGAGCGTTGCGTTGTCGGGGATTACTCCCAACTTCTTCTGGTTGGCGAAGATCGTGTCACGCAGCTTGTTCCAGCCGTCATCGAACAAATGCATGTCGCTGATCTTCTTCACCCATTCGGGCGTTGGATGGTGTGGCGAATGGGTGCCACCCGGCGCGTAATAGATCATGAACGGCCGATCAGGCTGAACGTCGTTCAGCATGTTGATGCGCGCGACGGCCTCATCGGCCATGGCCGTGATCAGATTCCAACCTGGATTGCCGAGATAGGGCTCGATCGGCGTGGTGTTGCGGAACAGATTGTTCGGCTGCCACTGGCTCGTGTCGTCGCCGACGAAGCCGTAATAGTAGTCAAAGCCTTTGACGGCTCCGGTTGGCCAATTGTGGAAGGGACCAGCCTGGCTCCCCTCCCATTGCGGCACGTTGTGATCCTTGCCGTACCACGATGTGTCGTAACCGTTCTGACGAAGGATCTCGCCGACGGCGACGGCGTCACGCGGAATGATGCTGTTGTATCCGGGGAAGCCGGTCGCCTGATCGACGACCACACCAGTCGCCACAGAGTGATGATTGCGGCCAGTGAGGAGCGCAGCTCGTGTTGGCGAGCAGAGTGCCGTGGTGTGAAACCGCGTGTAGCGCAACCCCATGCTGGCGATGCGGTCGAGCGTCGGGGTCGGAATCACCCCGCCAAAGGTGGACGGTGCGGAAAAGCCCACATCGTCGGTCATGATCAGCAAGATGTTCGGCGCGCCTTTGGGGGGGACCACGAGTTCCGGCCAAGACGGCTTCGACTGCGCCGCGTTGGTGTCGATCTCGCCCTTGAACGGCTGCGGAGGGTTCGGGAGGTAACGCCCATCGATGGTGGTTGTCGCGCCAGGCGAACCTGGCGTGTCTGTTGCTTCCTGAGCGACAACGGTGGTGGGAGAGGCCGCAAGCGGAATAACAAGCGCCGCAGCCAAGGCGTACTGCTTCCGGTGGGACGGCGACATCGAACTTCCTCCCCTTCGGGTCGCAGCCGCGGACACGCTCTGGCGCGGTCGGGCTTTTGACCCTTGTCGTGCGTCAATCGTATCAGGAACGCCGCGCTCAATCCAACGCCGTCATCCGCCCGGGGCTAGCGGGATTTCGACACGCCACTCAGGACACTCAAGCCTATGTCGAGAGCCTATGTCGAAGCTGGCATGTCGGTCTTGACAATTTGTGCCATTGGTGGCCGCTAGTATGACTGACACCGTTCGGGGGCGAGACGCTCGTGAAGGGAGAGGCGACCACTCATGCGGCGAGCTTCCGGGTCGGCTCGTCTTTTTCGCTGCCGGAGGTCATTCGATCTCTGGGACATTCCCCTGCCACGGTCTTCGCGGCCGCCGGAGTGGATCCCGCGCTCTACCGCCATCCGGAAAATCGGATCTCCGCTCAAAATCTCGGCAGGCTTTTTGCCTGCGCCGCACGTATGACTCAGCGTCCGGACATGAGCTTACTCGTGGCAAGCAGTTTCCGGCCCTCCGGCCTTGGGCTCGTGGGCGAACTTGCTGCTGAAGGACCCGACGTCCATACGGCTCTGAGAAACCTTGTCCGTCTGCTTCAGTACAACACTCTGGCGGGCTACCCGAGATTCTCGGCTGCCGGCACGGTGGCGACGTTCGGATTCGATTTGAGGTATTCCGACTTTCCTGGGGCGAACTTCATCTTGGAGGGTGCGATCGGCATTTGCTTGCGCTTTATGCAATGGCTCTGCGGAAAACAATGGAAACCCGAAGAGGTGCATCTCAGCCGGCGCAAGCCATCGAACCCACGACCGTTTCAGGACTTCTTCGGCGCGCCGATCCGGTTCTCTGCCACCGACGACGCGATACTGTTCTCCGCCGACTGGCTGGAGCGCCCGGTTGCCCGCGAGCAGCGCCGCCTCGACTCCACGCGTCTCGAAATTGCGGCCGCGCCATTCTCCGAGCGCGTGCGCCGGGAGGCTGCGATGAACATTGGGTTCGGTCCGTCGAGCGCAAAGGACATCGCCCGCCGGCTCGGCGTTTCACCTCGACAGCTCTTCCGGCACTTGAGCGCAGAGGGCACGAGCTGCCAAAAACTCGTCGACGATGTGAAATTCTCCCGCTCCCGCCATCTGCTTGCCGCGGGAGATGCGCCTATTACCGAAATTGCATTCGCGCTCGGTTATCCGGATCAAAGCTCCTTCACAAGGGCCTTCGCGCGGTGGTCGGGCATGCCGCCGAGCGAGTGGCGCAGGCGTAGTTGACTTTCGCTGTAATCGGCGACCCTCGCCGCATCAATGCTTCGAAAATTCATCTCGAAGGTAGAAGGCTGGCCGAGATCGAGCCCCCCCAATCAGAGCTTGGTAGTTCATCCGCACGTTGCGGAACAAGACTGGGGCTGGAGCAACGCTAAGCGTCGGCCGAGAGTTCGGCGTCTCATTTGGCGTTAAATGACAAGACGCGCAGCTTAGCGGCTCACTATAAGTCCTACACCGTTGACCTGCTCGCCGGGACGCTGTGCGTGTCGGTCCGAACCCTCGGGATGAAGGAGATCGCCAAATGCAGTGGTCGGGAGGACGAACTCCAAGAGGACTTGCTCTTGCGGTCTTGCTGTGGGGTCTCGCCGGTCCCCATGCGGCAGCGCAAGCAGCGGGCGATGACGCCGGTCAGATTCTAAAGTCGATGTCGGACTATCTTGCAGCTCAGAAGACCATATCTCTGACTTTTGATTCCGACGTCGAGGTGATCACGCCCGACATGCAGAAAATCCAGTTCACGAGTTCCGGCTCGCTGCTCTTGCGCCGTCCAAACGAGATTCGTGCCACGCGCACCGGCGGATACTCAGATGTCGAAATTCTCTTCGACGGAAAAACGCTGACTGTGTATGGCAAGAACATCAACGGCTATACGGAGCTAGATACCCCGGGGTCAGTCGACCAGCTTATTGACGTGTTGCGAGAGCGAGGATGGGCGCTGCCGGGAGCCGATCTCCTGCTTGGCAATGTGTATGAGACGCTGATGGCTGAGGTGATTGATAGCAAGAACATCGGCCATGGCGTCGTTGACGGCGTTGAATGCAATCATCTGGCGTTTCGTAACCAGGATGTCGACTGGCAGCTTTGGGTGCAGCTCGGTCCTAATCCAATTCCTCGGAAGCTTGTCATCACCAGCAAGGCGATCGGAGGAGCACCCCAATACACGCTGGTGATCAAGGACTGGAAGACGGACGTGGCGGCCGACCAGGCGGCGTTCGCGTTTAGCCCGCCACAAGGCGCGACGAAGCTGAACTTAGAAGATCTTGCGAAGCTTGATGAGCTTCCTCCCGCCGCGCCAGCAAAAGGACAGTGAAAATGAGCAAATTAGTGAAGGCTGTCGTGCTGGCCGCGGTGGCTATCGCCATGGGCGTAGTCGGATTCCTTTGGAGTGGAGACTTAACGTCGAGCAACAAGGCTGGTTTCGTGACAGAGGCCCAGGCCATTATCGGCCGGCCCCTGACGCCATTGAGCTATGCAGGTGTCGCAAGAAGGACCGTGCGGCGGTGCGCTGTTGGGGTCTATTACTGTTAGAGGCGCGGGCTTTCCTACCGTTCCGAAGTCGGAGTGGTTAAGAGGGTCGTCGGGGGATGACTGACAATCCATGCTATCTCGCCCGAGGGAACCAGCATTGAAACTTTGCGCGAAGGGCTTGCTCATCGTCTCAATGGCGAGCTGGTTCGCTCCAAGTTCTCATGCCGCCGACGTAGTACCGACAGGTGGCAACGAATACGCCTCACCGGCGGTGCTCCCTTCCGGCTGGCAATTTCGCGTCACGCCCTACGCGTGGGCGCCAAGCGTCAACGGCGACGTGACCGTGCGCGGTCAGAAGGCCGACATCGATATGTCCTTTTGGGATCTCTTCGACTCGGGCAGCTCGGGTGCTGAACTAGACTCTCTTGCCGCATTGATGGGATACGTGGAGGCGCGGAACGGCGCATGGGGCATCTACGGCGACATCGTCTGGGGCAAGTTCGATTTTTCCGGCGACGCGGTGAAGCAGCGCAATCCGATCGCCAATTTGAAAGCATCGGCCCGCGCCAATGCCGGATTGGACTACGAAATTACGATGGCCGAGAGCGGGTTGACTTACGAGGTCGCAAGATGGGGCGCCACGCGCCCTACGGCGCTTGATGTGCTCGGCGGCGCTCGGTATTGGAACCAGGAACTCGACCTGTCGCTGGCGGTCGACGCTTCTGTCGACCTTGGCAAGCTCGGCCTTGGGAGATCAGGCTCGCTCGCTGTCGCGCGATCCGGCACGCTCGAATGGGTCGATCCTTTCGTTGGATTGCGCCTCCGGCATCAACTCGCGCCAGGAAGAGAGCTACAGTTCCTCGGCGATATCGGCGGCTTTGGCGTGGGCAGCGATTTCACTTGGCAGCTATTTGGTGGTTACGGTTTCGACTTCTGGCAGTCGGACCTTCACGGCGTCATCGGTTATCGTGCACTGGCCGTCGATTACAGCCAGGACAGCGGAACCAATAAAAACAATCTCGACCTGATTCTGCACGGCCCGGTCGTAGGATTGAGCTTCCGGTGGTGATGCACTCAACGAATAGCGGTTCGATCCCGTGATCACTCGGGACACAAGATTGCGCTTTCATCGCTTGCAGGAGCGGTTGGGCGATCCACTCCTCACAGTGCTGACGATCCTGTTAGCCTTGCTACTATTCGTGATCGCGCCATTGCACGCGGCGGGAATCGCCCAAAGCCAGGATGTTGGGTTTGCGGTGGCACTCGTGGTAATCGTCACGGTCCTCTTTGCCTACGGAATCTCGGCTGCTGTTGTCGTGATGCTAGCAGGGTTCGGCCTTGCGGTGGCAGCCACCGTGCTGCGCCATCGACATCAAACGCCTCTCGATCTCTACCTCGACGCCACCGCGTGGATCCTCTTAGGCCTCGCCTTAAGTTGGGTCGTTGCCCGCGCGGTGTTCGGGCCGGGACGCATCACCTACCATCGCATCATGGGAGCCATCTTGCTCTACCTGACGATCGGCGTGACCTTCGTAGCGCTTTACACCTTCGTGGGCTTGCTGATTCCGGATTCATTTTCAGGCATGTCGCTGAAGGACAACCCGACATTTGCCAGCACGATGATCTATTTCAGCTTTGGCACACTGACGACCGCCGGATCCGCCGACATTTCGCCTTTGCACCCGATAGCGCGCAGCCTCACCAATGTGGAGGCAATGATCGGACAGCTCTATCCAGCAACATTACTCGCGCGGATCGTGACACTTCAGATCGAGGGTGAAAAAGCCTAGGTACGGCTTCCCTCCCACCGATAACCATGTCCGCTTTGGGTCATTGGCGGGACCGATCGTGCGCTCTGTCGCATACGGCGAGCGACAGCCGCAGTGAGGCGATGGCGAGAAGAAATAGCCGGTCTTGTGGCATTCGCCACAGCGCAAATCCGAGAAATGATTCAGGGTCTCCTTCGGGCTCAGAGTGCATCTGAGCTCACCCTAGAAAGCCATCGACCTTGGCATTGACGATCAGGAAGGAGCGCCAACATGAAAACGTCACTCGCAGTCGTGCTCGCCGTTGCCGCGCTGGCGATCGGCACCGCAACCGTTTCAAGCACCGCCCTCGCGGGCGGAGGCGGACCCGACAAGTGGTGCGGAGCGGTCGTGTGCCCGCCGAACCAGGCACCTTCAGGGATCCATCTCGGGCGGTAAGCGCTAAGAACTCGGCCGGCCTCTCCACGCGGAGGTCGGCCGGTACTCCTTAGACTCGACGCCAAGCGACAGAGTTCGGGAGATCCCAATGTGGCAACCGCTGACAGATATGAACCACGACAAAGCATGGGTGATGGGAATTTTGGAGCTCATTCTCCTGCTCCTATCTATCGCGATGATTGGGCTTCTCCTGGAGTTGCTCTGACCAGCGAGCGTCCCGCTCTCGGCGGCCAGTCGCGATGACGTCTGGCGCCGCATCACGCCGCAAACCACTCTCCTCCATGCCCGCTTTGGGTCAGGGGTGGACATAGGGACCGCGCCATGTCCGCTTTCACTCCCGATAGCGGATGCTGGGTAGCGCTTCCAAGTCAGACTTTGGCTGTCAGTTTATGGGTCCACTGACTCCGACGGTTGCCTGGTCACAACTGTTAGCGGCGAAATCTGTAAATCTGGCTCTATGAGGTTGTGAATCTCGACGGCCAGGTTCCCTGGCTCGAACGCGCCTCCATCGCGGATATTGCCGGCGATTGCGATGCTGAACCCGTCGTCGAACAGGACATTCGCGGACTCGAAAAGAAAGGTGGTCCCGCCATGCCACTTCGTCTGCGGATTCGGGCGCATCCAACCCATCGCGTAAACGGTCGAACTGCCATCGTTGAGATGCAGCATTACCGGAAAGCGTTTGTCCGTTTCCAAAACGGTCATGACTTTGCCGTCGCCCGGTACGGTGAACATCGTGCGCAGCGAGGCTTCATCCAGCACCTTGTTGCCAAGCAGTCCGGCGTCCCATTTCAGAAGATCCTGCGTTGTGGATACGATGTTGCCAGTACCGAATGTGAAGTCAGGGTGCAGCTCTGCGCGCGCCTCGAACGGTTGCCCTGGCTCGTCGTGATAATAGCCACTGGCCATATCAGGCGGTGGCTGATCAATTGTCGATGTGGAGGACATGCCTAGCGGGTTGAAAATGTGCTGCCGAAGGAAGTCCAGGTAGGATTGTCCCGAAACCCGCTCAACGATCAGCGCCAGCAAATTGTAGTTGGTGTTGCAGTAATCCATGTGCGAGCCGGGCTCCCATGTCAGCGCCAGCTTGTTTAGGTTCGCCAACATCTGCTCGCGCGCAATCGGCTCGGTGAGGCTTCCGTAGATCGCCAGATCGTCAACAGGAATGCCGCTCGCCATGTTCAACATCTGACGCAGCGTGACCTCGTCGCCGTGGACGTATTCCGGCACGTACTTCGAAAGCTTGTCGTCGATTGAAAGCTTCTTCTGCTGCTGCAGCAGGAGAATGGCAGTCGCCGTGAACTGCTTGGTAATCGATCCGATGGATTGCGGAGTCGTAATGAGCATCGGGGCCTTGGACGATACGTCGCGAACACCAGCAGCCTTCTCGTAGATCGTATGCCCATCTTTTGCGACGCTGACTGCGATTCCCGGCGTCTTGCCGTCAGTAACCTGCGATTGGATGAGCGCGCTGATCTTGTCCTGTACCGCAGGCGCAATCGACGCTTCCAACGCCTCCGCTGTCGTTCCGAGCGCCGTCACGGCCACAACGGCTAGGGCGACCCCATAGGCCAATGCCTTCTTCATTCACTTTCTCCCTTTCACGGACCCCGCAATTCATCGAAAGCAGCGGTCGAACTTGCCGTCAAGGGGGGGTGCGAATTGTCTAAGGCGAACGCATGAAGGGCGTTCTGTGCGTATTGGTATTGGCCCGACTGTCGGCCGCTTGCGCTGCTTTATTGTGGAGACGACGCTGCGGGAAGCGCTTGTATGACCCCAACCATGTCAGCCTTTGGCTGTCAATTGATGAGTCCACGCCCTAATAAGCGCGGACGCCCATCGCGGCCTTGACCGCATGATAGCCGACGAGAAGCTGGGTGAGCGCCAAGGGATGGCTCTTGGCCCCGTTGGCGATATCGATGCGGCCGACCTGGTCGCGCCGATGCCCCGCCTCCGGGATCAGGTTCCACAGCAGATCCTCGATCCGCTCCGCCCTGTTGTCGGAGATATTACCGTTGATCTCGAGCACATCGACGGGCTTGCCGTCGCGGTCGCGGGCAAGCTCGAGACGGAGCCCGGCATTGGTCGATCCGTCGAACAGGGGCGTAAAGTCGGGATGCGGCAGCGTCGGGCGCAGAATATGGCGCACGTCGAGGCGCGTGTCTGAGCCATTGGCCTCCGCCGGCTGCTGAAACCTGATGACGATGTCGGCGAAGGTGCGCTGCGGGTGGATGAAGTTGGGGCTGTCGATCTCGCGCCGCGCGAGTTGCGCGAGCACCTGCTCCGCCGTGTAGCCGCGCCGCGTGGTGTCGCGGTGCATCTTCCACTTCACGCGGAGCTCCTCCTCCGGGTCGAGATAGATCTTCACGTCGTAGCAGTCGCGCATGCCGCGCGTGGCGTAGCCGAGCAGGCCCTCGGCGATGACGAACTCCTTGGGCTTGACATATTCGGGGGGCGCGAACGTGCCATGCGCGTGGTCATAGACAGGCTTCAGCACCGCCTCGCCCCGGCGCAACAGCCGCAAATGCTGCTCCAGCACGTCGATGTAGTTGGCGCGGGGATCGAGCGCCGACAGGCCGAGCTCGGCACGGGTCTGGCGGTCGTAGCGATGGTAGTCGTCAGTGCAGATCACCGTGCAGTGTTCTTCGCCCAGAATCTGGGCGACGCCCACCGACAGCGTCGATTTTCCTGACGCCGAATCACCGACGATGCCGAGGATGATCGGATGCTCGACTCGCTTCGACATTTAGCACTCCAGGCACGTCTCCCCGATCGGGCGTCAAGCGACGTCGCGCGCGGCAATATTGGCCATGCGCTCGATCGGCATGTAGCTCGTCAAGATCTGCCGCTCGCCGGTTGCGCCCGTTATCATCATGGTCTGCACCTTGTAGTGGGACTTGGACCGCTCAACGCCTTCGAGCATGAGGCCGGTGGTAATCCCGGTGGCGCAGAAGAACACGGTATCCGAGGTGATGATCTCGTCACACTGATACCATTTGTCGGTGTCGATCCCGGCGTCCTTCACCGCCTTTGCCTCGGTCTGAAGCTGGGGATCGAGGCGGGCGAGAAACTCGCCGCCGAGGGCCCTGATGGCGCAGGCCGACATCACACCTTCGGGCGTGCCGCCGGTTCCCATCAGGGCATCGATTCCCGAGCCGGGGATCGCGGCCATCAGCGCTCCGGCAACGTCGCCCGCGGGATAGAGCGCGACGCGGGCGCCCGCCGCCAGGATGCGGTCGACAAGCTCGCGGTGACGCGGCTTCTCCAGCACGAACACGGTGAGATCGGAAACGTCCTTGCGGAGAATATCGGCGAGGGTGTTGAGCTTCTGCTCCACCGGCCAGGTTGGATCGATCTTGCCGCGTGCCGGCGCGCTGGTGACGAATTTCTCCATGTAGAAGGCGGGGCCCGGATTCATCATGGCGCCGCGGGCAGCGACGGCGCACACGGCGAGCGCGTTGGTCTGGCCGCGGACCAGGTAGCTCGTGCCCTCGACCGGATCGACGGCGACGTCGGCCTTGAAGGCCGAGCCCGGATGCCCCAAGCGCTCGCCCTTCTGCGGCTGAGGGGCCTCGCCGCGGGTGGCTTCGCCGATGGCGACGACGGCGTCGATATCGACCTCGGCCAGCGCCGCCCGCATGGCGTCGAGGGCGGCGCGACCGGCATCGAGACTATCGCCCCGCCCGATCCAACTGAAGGCGGCGCAAGCCGCAGCCTCCGTCACGCGGCGGAGGGAAAAGACAAGCTCCGGATTGGCCGGACCGGACATGGTCATCGAGGCTCCTTAACGACGCGCCCGGTCAGGACCTGGCCGGGCACCAAAGCGAGAGATCAAGGCACTATAGCTTATTTTCGAGGCTCACCTAGTTTTCAAGGGATGCGGCCAAACGCCCGTGCAAGGCCCGTTTCAGCCCGCCGCGCGCCGAGGATTGAGAGCGTCGCGCAAGGCATCGCCGAGCACATTGACCGAGACGAGGAGCCCGATCAGCACGAGACCCGGAATGACCGTCACCCACCACGCGCCCGCGAACATCAAATCGTAGCCCGAGCGGATCAGGGTGCCGAGCGAGGGCTTCGTCACCGGCATGCCGAGGCCGAGGAAGGAGAGCGCCGCTTCGGCCATGATGGCGCCGGCGATCTGCGTGGAAGCGACGACGATCAGCGGCGAGGCGATATTGGCGAGGATATGCCGCCACAGGATGCTTGCGGTGCTCGCGCCGAGCGCGCGTGCCGCCCTGACATAGTCCTTGGCCGCCTCGACCTGGGTCGCGGCGCGCGCGGTACGGGCGAGATACGGCCATTCGGCAAGCCCGATCGTGACAGCGAGGAGCGGCACGGCGAAGCGCCCCAGGCTCTCACCGCCGAACCCGGCCCGGAACAGAGCGAGCGCGATGATGGCCATCATCAGGGTCGAGAGCGAGAGCTGGATATCGGCCGCGCGCGTCACCAGCGCGTCCACCCTCCCCCCGATATAGCCGGCGAGGAGGCCGAGCGGCACGCCGATCGCCGCCGCGATGACCACGGCGAAGAGACCCACGATGAGCGAGATGCGGGTGCCATAGAGGATCGCGCTCAGGAGATCGCGCCCTTGCGCGTCCGTGCCAAGGAGAAAGCGCGGGTCGCTCCCTTCGAGCCAGGACGGCGGCAGGCTCCCGTCGAGCACGTCGAAGCTCGCGAGGTCGAACGGGTTCTGCGGCGCGATCAGAGGCGCGGCGGCGGCGGCAAGCGCGATAACGCCGAGAACGAAAGCGGCGATCACGCCGCCCGGATGCTCGCCCGCGAGAACGCGCAACGCCGATCGGGGGCTCGGCAAGGCCTCGATGCTCACCGCGTTCCCTCCAGGCTGACGCGGGAATCGAGCATGAGGCTTACGATGTCGACGATGGTGTTGGTGACGACGAAGATCAGACCGACGAAAACGAGATAGGTCGTGATGAGCGGAATGTCGGCGCGGGTGACAGCCTCGAGGAAGAGAAAGCCCATGCCCGGCCACTGGAACACCGTCTCGGTCAGGAGCGTGTAAGCGATGAGGGTCCCGACCTGGAGCCCTCCGATCGCGGTGAGCGGCAGAAGCGCGTTGCGGAGCGCATGCGCGAGCCACACCCGAAGCGGCGATGCGCCCTTCGCCCGCGCGGTGCGCACATAATCGTGGCCAAGCTCCTCGAGCATGGCGCCGCGCACGAGCCTGATGAAGAGCGGCAGCATGATCGATGACAGCGTGAGCGCGGGAAGGATGAGGTGGATGAGTCCGTCGCGCGTGAGGAGGCCGGTCTCCCAGGGGCCGATGCGAATCGTATCGCCGCGGCCGAAGGCCGGCAGCCAGCCGAGCCAGACAGAGAAGATGGTGATGAGAAAAATCCCGGTGAGAAACACGGGGATGGAGATGCCGAGAACGCTGAGATTGAGAATGAGCCTTGCCCCGAGCGATCGCGGACGCACGGCGCAATAGACGCCGGCCGGCAGCGATACGAGCAGCACGATCAGGCTCGCGCCGAATACGAGCTCGAAGCTTGCGGGAAACTTGGCGAGGACCACGCCAAGTGTCGGACGCTTATAGATGGTGGACGTGCCGAGATCGCCTTTGACCGCGCCGCCGAGATAGCGGGCAAGCTGCACCGGCCACGGCGCATCGAGCCCAAGCTGTTGCCGGAGCGCCGCGCGCTCGGCTTCGGGCACCGCCTCGCCCATGATCTCGCGCAAGGGATCGCCGAGAGACGCGCGCACGGCAAAGGCGATGATGAGGATCGCGAACATGACGAGCGCCGCCTGGCCGAGGCGGCGCGCGGCGAAGCTCAAGCCAGCGCCAAGCGCACTCATCGTCGCACCGGACTGATGCTCACGCGGTCGGGCGTGTCAGTGCGTAGCCGATCGCAGCGGCGACCGCGGCCTGCCATGGCACGAACAGAAGCGCGACCGCGTTCATGCGGGCAGCCGGAAAGAGCAGAAGGCCAAAGAGCGCTCCGGCCGCGACGATCGGGACCCAGGCTTCGGCGCGTCGGATCGCCCGCGCAACGATGCCGACACCAAATGCCGTGAGCCCCGCTCCGATTCCACCCCCAACCAGGCCCGCCAGCACCCACCCAACGCCCTCGCGGTTTGCTTTGGCACCCGCTTCCGTGCCGAACAGCTCGGACCCCACCACCGCCGCAATCACGTCGTTCGCCGTATTGGCAGCGACGAGCCAGCCCACGATCGTAAAGGCGATTGCGAGCAGGCATTTGCCAAGGTCACGCCTGACCCAAAGCCATAGCATGGCCGTGAGGCCCAAGCCAAAGGCGATGCCGGCGTGGAGCGGAACGGTCTTCGCATTGATGAGGAACTCGGGCTCTTCGAGGCGCAGCTCCGGCAGCGGCGACGGCAGGCTCGAGATCAGGCCGGTGAGAACGCCGACGCCGGCCATGATCGTGACGGCACGCGCCCGCGTGGGCGGCTTCGGGAGTGTCGCGGCACCCGCAATCGATGAGCTCATCCCAGCCCCCAGGCCGGCGAGCGGACAAGTCCCCCTATGGTAGCAGCATGCCGGGCTCACCGCCACGCCGCGGCGTTCGGGACGGGGCGTTCATCTAAGGATGGCACAAATAGCCCCTCTCCCCTTGTGGGAGAGGGCTTCCCGCCCGACGCGCGCGGCGCTCAAGTAGCGCAGCGGTAGCGCAAAAGTCGAGCGCGCGGCGAGTGGCGGGAAGGGTGAGGGGGTGAATCTTTTTTGACGCCGCTGCGCGGCTTACCCCTCACCACGCGCCAAGAGGGCGCGTGTGCTCTCCCACAAGGGGAGAGCGGGCTTCATCCTGACGTCTTGGCGCCCTCGGCCGCCGATTTCATCTGAGCCAGTCCCTTGTCGATATCGTCACCCATCATCTTCGTGCCGTCCATCACCAGACAGAAGGCTTTGCCGATGAAACCGTGCTCGCCGGACATCGTCCAGGTGACGGCGGTTTGATCGCCCTCGGGCTTGAATTGGAATTCGGACGTCGCCGACCCTTCGAAGGGCGCGAGGAAATCGGCCCTGACTTTGACGAGCTCGTTCGGGCGGCTCTCGATGTTGGTCACCTTGCCTTCGCCGACCTTGTCGTTACCGGCCCACGTCATCACCGCGCCTTGCCCGGAATCGGGTCCTTCGAAGCCGATCTTGGCGGTGGGATCGAGTTTCGCCCACGGCGACCACGTCTCCCATTTGTGGAAGTCGTTCACTTGCGCGAATAGGTCGGCCTGGGGCGCCGCGATCTTCACCGTGCGCTCGACGCGGAACTCCGACGGCTGCATGGCAACGATCGCCACGAAGATGAGGATCAGCGCTGCGAGACCGATCAGGATTTTTTTGAACATCGGTTCCTCCGAGAAAGCCCCCGCTTGTTTCGGTTACTCGATCACAAGATCACCGAGATACGGCATATCGATGACATTGACGACCGCGCCGATCTTGACGTTTTTCTGCGCGGCCCAGGACAAATGCTGCCAGTGCAGCGGGATGAGCGCCGCATCGTCATAGATGAGGCGCTCGATCTTGCGCAAGACCGCGGCGCGGGCGGGCGCGTCGGTCATGGACTGGGTCTCGCGCGTCAGCCGGTCGATTTCGGGGTTGGAATAGCTGCCGGCATTGTACTGGCCGTAACCCTTGTCCTTGTCCGGGGTCATCACCAGGAACTCATAGAAATTCGCCGAGTCTTGCGTGTCGGATTGCCAGCCGATCATCATGATGTCGCCGGCGCGCTCATCGAACCGCTGCCAGAACTGCGCCTTGGGCATGGTCTGCAAATCGACCCTGATATTGATCTTGGCGAGCATGGCGGCGACGGCCTCGGCGACGCGCGCATCCTCGATATAGCGGTTGTTCGGCGCCATCATGGTCACCGCGAAACCGTCTTCGTATCCGGCCTCCTTCATCAGCGCCTTCGCTTTCTCGAGGTCGTAGCGGGGCGTAAGCGCCGGGTCGTGGCCGGCGTAACCGGGCGGGCTCAGCTGTCCCGCCGCCGTGCCCATCCCGCGCATGATCTTCTCAGCAAGGCCTTCGCTGTTGATCGCATGGACCATGGCGAGGCGCACGCGCTTGTCCTTGAACGCGGGCACGCGCTCCTGATTGAGCTCGAAAGTCAGAACGCGCATGCTCGGCATGGTGATGAGCATGCAGCATGGGGCCTGCTTCACCCGCGCAAGGTCCGTCGGCGGAACCGGCGCGATGAAATCGACGTCGCCCGCGAGAAGCGCCGCGACCCGCGTCGCCGGTTCCTTGATCGGGGTGAAGTCGATCGCATCGACATTGCCGGGCGAGGCCTTGTCCCAATAGTCGGCGAAGCGTTTCAACTTGAGGCGCACCCCCTGCTCGCGCTCGGTGACAATGAAGGGGCCGGTGCCGCTCGCATGCGTCGAGGCGAACGAAGCGCCATGCTTGACGATCGTATCCTTGGGGCGCCCGCGCTCGTCGAGGCCGGAATAGAATTCCCGGTCCATGGGAAAGATGTAGGTGGCGAGGTTGAGAACGAGCGGATACGGGCCCTTGGTCACGAGATCGACGGTGAGATCATCGACCGCACGCGCTTCGCTGAACGGCTCGTAAAGCGCCTTGAAGTCGGGGCTCTCCTTCAGCCGGTTGAAGGTCCACACCACGTCCTCGGCCGAGAGCGTGCGCCCCGATTGGAACTTCACGCCCTCGCGCAAGTGAAAGCGCGTGGTGCGCTCGTCGATTGTCTCGAAGCTCTTGGCGAGCCGCGGCTCGATCGAGAGGTCCTGGCGGAAGCGGATCAGGGGATCGAACAGGAGATGCGACATCTGCAGGGTCGCGCCCGAAAGCTGCTCGTGCGGATCGAGCGAGGTGGGGTCGGCGTCATAGGCCATGCGGAGCGTCTTGGCCTCTGCCCCTTGGGGGACGAGAGTCGCGAACAGGGCAGCGGCGAGAATGAGGGGGAGGCGGCGCATGGGACCGTTATGTCGCCAGAAAGACCGAGCCCCGTCCACTCCCCTTTGCCTCGATGGATTGGCCTCTATACAGTCCCGCCCAGAGAGGCGCCCCTTGAAGTTGGGTCGAGTTGGGGCCGGGTAGAGTGGTGCAGGGTTTCTTCGTCACCGGAACCGACACCGATGTCGGCAAGACGGTCGTCGCGGCTTGGCTCGTGGCGCGGCTCGGCGCCTGCTATTGGAAGCCGGTCCAGGCCGGCACCCATCCCGAGACCGACTCCGAGACCGTACGCCGCCTGACAGGTGTGGCCCAAGACCGCATTCTGCCCGAGGCCTATGTGCTGGCGGAGCCGATGGCTCCGCATGAGGCGGCGCGGCGCGAAGGGCTCGCCATCAACATGGCGAAGCTCGTGCCGCCGCCTTGCCACGGGCCGCTCGTGGCCGAAGGCGCCGGCGGCCTCATGGTGCCGCTCGACGACCAATCTTATGTCATCGACCTCGCGCGCGAACTCGAGTTGCCGCTGATCCTCGTCGCGCGCTCGACGCTCGGCACCATCAACCACACGCTGCTCTCGCTCGAGGCGATCAGGCGGCGCGGGCTTCCTCTTGCCGGCGTGGTGATGAACGGACCGGAGACCCCGCATAATCGCGCGGCGATCGAGCGCTACGGGCGGGTGGAGGTCATCGCCGAGATTCCCCGGCTCGATCCGCTGACGCCGGCGGCGCTCATGGCCATCGAGCCTGAGATCGATCTCGTAAAGCTCGCAAGGGCCGCCGCATGAACGACGATCGGCAACTCCAACGGCAAGGAGCCGCGACCGCGGCTGAGGTGCTCGCGCGCGACAAGCGCCATGTCTGGCATCCCTACACCCAGCATGGGACCGAAAGCGACCCCATCGTCATCGCGCGGGCGAAGGGCGCATCGCTGTTCGACCCCGAAGGGAGGGAGATCCTCGACATCATCGCGTCGTGGTGGACCTGCACGCATGGACATTCGCACCCGAAACTGAACGCGGCCCTTGCCGAGCAGGCGCGGAAGTTCGAGCATGTGATGTTCGCGGGTTTCACGCACCAGCCGGCGGTCGATCTTGCGGCTTCGTTGGCCGCGATCCTCCCCGGCGATCTCAACAAGGTGTTCTTCTCCGACGACGGCTCGACCTCGGTCGAGGCTGCGCTCAAGATCGCCTATCAATATTGGATCAACCGCGGGGAGCCGCGGCGGCGCGATTTGATCGCCTTCGACGGCGGCTATCACGGCGACACGCTGGGCGCCATGTCGTTGGGGCGCGGCTCGAAATTCTTCACCGCCTTCCGCGACCTGATGTGCACGGTCTTGGTGCTGCCTTACCCGGCGACGTTCGAAGGCGACGACCTTGTGGACGAGCGGGAGCTTGGTGCGCTGTCGGCTTTCGAGGCAACGATTGCCGAGCACCGGAACACGATTGCGGCGCTCATCATCGAGCCTCTGCTGCAAGGGGCGAGCGGCATGCGGGTCTGCCGCCCCAGCTTCCTCAAGCGCCTGGTCGAAAAGGCGCGCGAAGCGGGTGTCCTTGTCATCTTCGACGAGGTCGCGACAGGCTTCGGGCGAACCGGCACGATGTTCGCCATGGAGCAGGCCGAGGCCGTCCCCGACCTTGTCTGCCTGTCGAAAGGGCTCACGGCCGGCTATATGCCCATGGCCGTGACGGTCGTGCGGGAGACCGTGTTCGAAGCTTTTCTCGGCGACAGCTTCGATCGGGCGCTTCCCCATGGACATACCTTCACCGCAAATCCGCTCGCTTGCGCCGTCGCGCTCGCCTCGCTTGCGTTGTTTGACGAGGAGAAGACGCTTGAGCGGATCGCGCGCATCAACGCAGCGCATCGCGCGTTTCTCGCAGACCTTGCCGCGCGCCCCGACGTGACGCGGCCTCGCCTCATCGGCTCGATCCTCGCCTTCGACGTCAAGGAGGGCGGCGGCTATCAGTCGGATGTGAGCCGCGGCTTGCGCGACCGGTATCTCGCTCGGGGTCTGAATATCAGGCCGCTCGGGTCGACGGTTTACCTCATGCCCCCCTACTGCATCACCGATGAGGAACTGGCCCGCACCTATGCGGGCGTCACCGAAGGCCTCGATGCGCTCGCCTCCGGGCGCTTAAGCGCGCCATAGACGATGTGCCAGGTGACGCGCCCGCCGGAGCGGACGTCGGTTGCGTGGATGGCGCGGCGGAGCGCGCCTGGCGACAGAGGTGCGTAGCCTTCGCGCGGCGTGAGCCCGCCGACCGATTTCATGCGGCGCAGGAACGCGAGCGCGCCGGTATCGGGCGCGAGCCGCTCCTCTTCGATCACGCCGGGAAGCTCACGAATGTCGGAAAGCCCGCTCGGCAGCCCCTGGCTTGCGAGCGCTGCGCGCCACTCCGCGAAACTGTCGGGTCCGAGCGTGGCATAGAGCAAGAGGCCGCCCGGCGCGAGCAAGCGGCGCAAGCGTTCGAGGCTCGCGGCCGGATCGGCGAGCCAATGAAGCGTCATGCTCGAAACGATCAGATCGAGCCCGGCATGCCCGCCCGCCTCGCCCGCATCCATGACCTCGTAGCTGATATGGGCGGCGCCCAGCGGCGCAAGGTTCCGCCGGCAGGCCGCGATCATCGCCGGGGCGACATCTGTGAGCACGAAGCTTCCATGCTTGTAGCGCTGCACCAAATGGCGACTGAAGAGGCCGGTGCCGCAGCCGAGTTCGAGCACGCGGGGGCGCTCGAGCGCGGGCAGAAACCGCGCGAGCCTTTCGGCGACCGCGCGCTGGAGCCCGGCGTGACGCTCATAGCTCTCGGCGCGCGCACCGAAGCTTGCGGCGATCTCGGCGCTACGCCGCGAGAGAATTGGCGAATTCAAGGACATGGTTCGCGCACCATTGCGGGTGCCTCAAGGGAAGGACATGGCCGCCATCCGGCGACCAGACGAGCCCCGCCTTCCGCCAGATCGCCTCGCTCATCGCCGCCGGCACGATGGCATCGTCGCGCGCGGCAAGCGCAAGCATCGGGCATTTGAGACCGTCTTTAACGTCTTGCGCGTCCCATTGCATCAGCCAATCGAGCCCTTCACGCAGGCGCGGCATGTCGAGCGCGCTTGCCGGCGCGAAGTCCGGCGCGCCGCAAGAGTGCCAGAAGGCTTCCATCGTCGCGTAAGGCTCGCGCACGATCCCCCGCTTGAGTGCGGCGACGCGCGAGGGGGCGACATGGCAGCAGAAGCAGTCGAAACCCTGCATGCTGACGAGCGCGCGGAACTGCCCTCCCCCGCGCGCGAGCAACCACAACAGCCCGAGCGAATGGCCGACGGCGATGGCATCCGGCGGCCAGTTCATTTTCCCCTTGGGGCCGCCCGCGACGAAGCCGAGATCGACCAACGTGACCTCGGCACCGTCAAGATGGCCGACGAAGTCGGTCCAAAGTCCGGCATGGAAGCCCCAGCCATGAACGAGAACGAAATGCATCGTAGCGCTGCTTACACGGCCCGAGCCCTGCGGGGCTCGTCCCGTGCCGAGAGGATTTCGAGCAGATGATGGATATCGGCTTCCCTGTGGGCCGCGGTGAAGGCGAGCCGGAGCCGCGCCGTGCCGGGCGGCACGGTCGGCGGCCTGATCGACGAGGCCCAAAGCCCGGCCTCGCGGAGCCGCCCGCTCATGGCAAGGGCCGCTTCGGGCGTGCCGAGGAGGATCGGCACGATTTGCGTCGTGGAGAGGCCGGTATCCAATCCCGCCGCGCGCGCGCCGGCGCGGAAGCGCTCCGCGAGATTTGCGACATGGGCGCGCTCGGTATTCATGCCGGGAACGGCATCGAGTGCCGCATCGATGGCACCGAGCACGGGCGGCGGCAGCGCGGTCGAATAAATCACGCCGGCGCAGCGATTGATGAGATACTCGCGCACCGTTTCGCTTCCTGCGACAAAGCCGCCGAAGCTGCCGAGGGCCTTGGAGAAGGTGCCAATCACGATATCGGCCTCGCCCGAAAGGCCAGAGCCCCCTTCCCCGAGGATCCCGGTCGCATGCGCATCATCGACGATCAGGCAGGCTTCATGTGCGCGCGCCAAGCGCACAATGTCACCGATCGGGGCCACATCGCCGTCCATCGAGAACACGCTCTCGGTGAGAATGAATTTCGGCCGGCCTTCGGACTCGTGGTGCGAGAGAAGCTCGCCGAGATGCTCAGCGTCGCAATGCCGATAACGGATTTGCCGTGCGCCCGCGGCCTGGCAACCGAAATGCATGCTTGCGTGGTTGAGGCGGTCGGCGAAGACGACAGGCTCTGCGCCGAGCACGCTCCGGTCCAGAAGCGCCTGAAGGGCTGCGGCATTGGTCTGAAAGCCCGACGCCATGACGAGCGCGGCTTCCTTGCCCTTGAGACGTGCGAGCTTGGCCTCGATCGGTTGAAACAGCTCGAGATTTCCGGTGACGAGGCGCGAGGCGCCGGAGCCCACGCCCCATTGTTCCGCCCATTCGATCGCCCGGCCGATCAAAGCCTCGCTGAAGCGCAAAGCCAGATAGTCGTTGCTCGCGAAGTTGACGTAAGGCCCTCCTTCGGCGCGAATCGTCCGCGCCTCGCGCGATGCGACAGCAAGGAGGAACCGCCGCAGGCCCTGGCGCACGCGGCTGTCGAGAAAGGCCTGGTACCGCTTCTCGCTTCCGATCATGCCCCTGTCTTAGCGAGCGAAGGGCGTCCGCGCCAAACAAATCAAGTATATGTCGCTCAGGGAAGCGGGTTTCGGCGAAAAAACCGGTCAGGAGGTTCGGGCCCGCCAACAGGGTGCCGGGCCAGACCCGGCACCCCTAGATGACCGCAAAGGTTAGTTTTGCGCGTACTGTACGAGGCCCTTGTTGCAGGCGGCTTTCCACTCGCTCTTGGTGATCTTGCCGTTTTTGTTTTGGTCCACGAGCTTGAAGTTGACGACGTATGCACCGGCCTCTTGCAACACGACGTAGCTTCCGCCCTTAACTGCCTTGCTCCAAATCTTGTAGCACTGGCTTGGATCGAGGACAGCGCCCGGGCGTCCCGATGTTCCTTGGGCCGCGAGCGCGAAGCCTGCGCCGGCGACGATCGCCAAACCGGTGATAGCTGCCAATCTCAGCATTGAATTTCTCCTTCCATCGTTGTCTTGGCGCTGAGATGGGCCGTTATCCGCAGGCCCGCCAATCGGACCCGCGCCGGGACCTGATCGGATTGGTCAATCGGGATGGGCCCGGCGCTGTCCGCCGCAACGAGCCACCCCGTACCGGCTTTCGTTCCCGGCCCCGATCCTGTATGAGCGGGGGTGACCTCCAGCAATCGCAGGCGCCTCACCCCGTGTCGGAACTCTCGGAAATCCTGAATCGTGTCAGCGGCAAAGCGCGCCAAGCGGAGAGTCTGCGCGAGCGCGATCGCGAGGCTGAAACCCGCCATGATTGGACGACCGGCGAAGTCCTCGACCTCCTCACCCAGCCCCTGCTCGACCTCGTCGATACGGCGCGGGCCGTGCACCGTCGCTACCACGAAGACGGCGAGGTCCAGCTCGCGAGTCTGCTCTCGATCAAGACCGGCGCCTGCCCCGAGGACTGCAAGTATTGCGCGCAGTCGGCGCACTACGCCAAGACCACAGGGTTGAAGCGCGAGACGCTGCTCGATGTCGATGATGTGCTGGAGAAAGCACGGCGCGCCAAGGATGCCGGTGCGTCACGCTTCTGCATGGGCGCGGCCTGGCGCGAGGTGAAGGATGGGGAAGCCTTCGACAGCGTGCTCGCCATGGTCAAGGGCGTCCGCGCGCTCGGCATGGAAGCTTGCGTCACCCTCGGCATGCTGACGCCGTCGCAAGCCCGCCGCCTCGCCGAAGCCGGTCTCACCGCCTACAATCACAATCTGGACACCTCGCCCGAGTTCTACGGCGAGATCGTCACCACGCGAACCTACCAAGACCGGTTGGAGACCCTTCACTGCGTGCGCGAGGCCGGCATCGAGGTCTGCTGCGGCGGCATCATCGGCATGGGCGAGACCATCGCCGACCGGGCGCGGCTGCTCGAGACGCTCGCCAATCTCGACCCGCATCCGGAAAGCGTGCCGATCAACGCGCTCGTCGCCGTGCCGGGCACGCCGCTTGCGAACCTACCGCCGGTCGATCCGCTCGATCTCGTGCGCATGGTCGCGGCCGCGCGCATCATGATGCCGCTGTCGCGGGTGCGACTCTCAGCGGGGCGGCGCGAACTATCGAAGGAGGCGCAGATCCTCTGCTTCCTCGCCGGAGCGAACTCGATCTTCTACGGCGACAAGCTTCTGACCACCGCCAACAACGACGCCGGCGATGATCTCGCTCTGATCGAAGAGGCCGGGCTCAGCGTCAAGCCGCTACGGCCTTCGCGCTAGCGCCGTGGGCGGACAGTCGGCGCCTCTCCGGGCTTGGTGTGGTAGGCGATCATCAGCATCGCCATCACGATCGCGGCGAAGAGACCGGCCAGGGTGCCAATCCAGATCCGCGTATCGCCAAGATCGCTCCGTTGCGCAAGCTCGAGCGCTCCGGCGCTGGCCGCGAGAGAGGCGATCGCCGCATAGACGATGACCAGCATCGGGGTCTTGGAGTCGTCAGGGCCCTTTCCGGCGCCGCGCGAGATAATAAAGTTCCGGACAACCGCGCCGGCAACCGTGCCGAGAAATCCCGCGATAATCGCGACCGACAAGGCCCCCAGCGACGTGCCTATGGCAAGGCCCGTAAGCGCGCCGACGGCGGTGCCGACGATAAGGACAATCAACAAGCTCGCTGACGTCATTTCCCGTCCCCCTTTATGGCCCTGGAAGCGATCTTAGGGCCGTCTCCCGTTCATGAATCGACTATGCCCTAAGCCCTCGGAACAGGAAATGCAACCGGCAGGCCGCCGGTTCGGGCACCGGCCGCTTGCGCCAAGCCTTGGCCGATCAAGATCGACGCGAAGCTCATCGGCCACGGCCGCCATGTCGCTTTTCAGATGCCCGAAGTCGCCCTCCGGCAACATCGGTTCGCCATCCTGTGGCTGATTGCGGAACCGTGGCCACCGCCTGACCCCCCACAAACGGAAAATAAGGGGATTCGTCGATGCTGAAGCCCGAAGATACGAAACTGGACACAGGGAAAGCTCATCTGGTCGAAGCTGCTCACGCTCCAGCGCCGGCTCCGACTCCGCCGCTTACAGAACCCGAGCCCACACCCTCGGCGAACACCCGGCCCGCGACACCGGCCCAGCTGCGCAACGATCCCGATGCGATCCGGCGGGCCTTCGAGACGGGTGAGTTTCCCTACAAGACCAAGCTCAGCACCAAGCAGTATGAAGCGGAGATGGCGGCACTCCAGATCGAGCTGCTCAAGGCGCAGAACTGGGTGAAGCAGTCCGGCGAGAAAATCGTGGTCCTGTTCGAAGGCCGCGATGCGGCGGGCAAGGGCGGCACGATCAAGCGTTTCATGGAGCACCTCAATCCGCGCGGCGCCCGCATCATCGCGCTCGAGAAGCCGACCGATCGCGAGCGCACGCAATGGTACTTTCAGCGCTATATCGAGAACCTACCCTCGGGCGGCGAAATCGTGTTCTTCGACCGCTCCTGGTACAACCGCGCGGGCGTGGAACGGGTCATGGGTTTCTGCGGGGCCAACGATTATCTCGAGTTCATGCGCCAGTGCCCGGAGATCGAGCGCATGCTGGTGCGCTCCGGCATCCAGCTGTTCAAATACTGGTTCTCGGTCACCCGCGAGGAGCAGCGCCGGCGCTTCAAGTCGCGCGAACACGATCCACTCAAGCAGTGGAAGCTTTCGCCGATCGACAAGGCTTCGCTCGACAAATGGGAGGACTACACCGAGGCGAAGGAGGCGATGTTCTTCTACACCAACACGGCGGATGCGCCGTGGACGATCATCAAGTCCAACGACAAGAAGCGGGCGCGCATCAATTGCATGATGCACTTCCTCTCGTCGCTGCCCTACCCAGAAAAGGATGAGAAGATCGTGACCGCTCCCGATCCTCTCATTGTGGGTTCGACGAGCTACGTCATCGGCCGCGACGACAGCATTCTCGGCAAGTCGATGCATCCGGACAAACGCCGGCATCGCTAAACCGGCCCAGAGTTTCGGAATCGGAAAGCAACCGGGAGCCGTCATTTCCGGCTCCCTCCGCTTGCGCTTAGCCTTGGCCGGCGCTAGGCAAAGCCTCCGCGTTGCCCCCAAGGGTGTTCCCGCTCATGTCCCGCATCGTCTATGTGAACGGCGCTTACGTGCCGGAGGAAGAGGCCAAGGTCTCGGTCTTCGACCGGGCCTTTCTGTTCGGCGATGCGATCTATGAGGTGACGGCGGTGCTCGCTGGCCGGCTGGTCGATTTTGAGCCCCATCTCGTCCGCCTCGACCGCTCCCTTCGGGAGATCGCTCTCGTATCGCCGTTGAGCCATGAGGCTTTGCTTGCCATGCATCTGGAGCTGGTCCGGCGGAACCAAATCGACGAAGGCATCGTCTATCTCGAGATCACGCGCGGGGCGGCCGAGCGCGACTTCGCCTACCCCGAAACGCCTTCCCCCAATGTCGTCGCCTTCACGCAAAACCGGCCGCTGATCGCCAATCCCTATGCCGAGACGGGGGTCAGGGTCGTCACCGTCCCCGACCTGCGCTGGAAGCGGCGCGACATCAAATCGACCTCGATGCTGGCGCAAGCGATGGGCAAGCAGGAGGCGAAGCTCAGAGGCGCTTACGAAGGATGGATGGTCGAGGACGGCTTTGTCACGGAGGGAACCTCGTCCTCCGCCTTCATTCTCGACGCCAACGGCGTGATCCGCACCCAGCCGCTCGGCCACCACATCCTGCCGGGCGTGACGCGCCGCGCCATCCTTCGGCTCGCGGCGCTCGAAGGCACGGCCCTCGAAGAGCGGCCGTTCAGCGTCGCCGAGGCGCTGTCCGCGCGCGAGGCTTTCATGACCGCGGCCTCGGCCTTTGTCCTGCCGATCGTCGCCATCGACGGCGTTCCGATCGGCGACGGGCGCCCGGGTGCGGTGGCGAACCGCTTCCGCGCGCTCTATATCGAGGAAGCCCTAAGCTCCAGCGTCGGCGCGCGCTAACGGGCCGAAGCTTCTTCACGTCCCGCCTAGCAGGACGAGGTTCGCCCCCATGGCGGAAGCCACATCAGCCGATCTTCGTTCCCCCGAGCTTGGAAGCGTCAAGGTCAGGCGCGCGGTCGTGCTCGTGAACCCGGGCGCCGGCGCCTTCAACCAGGCGTTTGCGACCGATCTCAAGCTCAGGCTTGCCGATGCCTTTGCCCAGGCCGGGATCGCCGTCGATATCCGGATGGTCGAGGGCGGAGAATTGCGCCAGGCAGCCTCACGGGCACTTGCCGATGCAAGACGCGGGGAAATCGATGCCATCGTCGCCGGCGGCGGCGACGGCACCCTGCGCGCGGTGGCGGGCGTGCTCGCCGGAACCGGGGTGCCGCTCGGCATCCTCCCTCTCGGCACGCGCAACCATTTCTCCAAGGACCTCGGGCTCCCTCTCGAAATCGAAGACGCGGCGATAACGATCGGAGCGGGGAGGACACGTCTCGTCGATCTCGGCGAGGTCAACGGCGAGACCTTCGTCAACAACTCCTCGATCGGCATCTATCCTTATCTCGTCATCGAGCGCGACCGGCGAAGGGCGCGTGACGGGGTCGCCAAATGGATCGCCATGGTGCCGGCCTTCTTCCGCATGCTGCGCCACTTTCCGCGGCGGCGCTTGCGAATCTCGGCCAAGGGTTTTGCCCGGCCCTACCGGACGCCCTGCCTGTTCGTCGGCAACAACGAATACGGCATGGAGCTTTTCACCTTCGGACGGCGGGAGCGGCTCGATGCCGGCCGGCTCTGGTTCTATGTGGTGAAGCCGCGCACGCCGCTCGCCTTCTTCTGGATGGTGTGCCGGTTGAGTTTCGGCCGCATCGATGAGGCGCGCGACCTCGAAAAATTCGCGCTCGCGGAGGCGCTTGTCAGCGCCAAGGCGAAGGGGCTCCCGGTCGCGCTCGACGGCGAAGTCAAGTTCATGCCGGCGCCGCTTTCCTATCGCTCACGCCCTCGCGCTCTTCGCGTGATCGTGCGCGAGGCGCACCCCAAGGCCGATACGCCGTGCAGATCCGCGGCAGGCGGTGCTTGAAGCCGGCGCGAATCGGATATGCTTTGCGAGAGGCGCGAATCACCGAAGACCGAACATGCTCCTTCGTCCGCATCCGAGCGACATCAAACGCAAGCTGGTCGAGTTTACGTCCGACATCTGGCTCGCGCTCGACCTGCTCGCCAAGGACACCGGCCGATCCGTGCAGGACCTTGCCGACGAGGCGTTCGCCGACCTGCTCGCCAAATACTACCGTCCGGCCTCGCTGAAGGAGGCTTTGCGGGAGAGCGCGCGCCGGCTTCCCGCCAATGACGACACCCCGCCGCCGCGCTAGCGCGCAAATCTGCCTCGGCTCGACCCAAACACAAAGCAAAAGACCGCGCGTTCGGCACGCGCGGTCTCAAATCTTCGCCTCCCGGGCGCGCAATCCCTACTGCGCCGGAGCGGGGGCCTCTGCCGGTGCCTCAGGCGCAGGTGCCTCTGCGGCCGGAGCCGGCGCCTCGGCTGGCGGTGCCGGCGTTTCTGCTGCGGGCTGCTCGCCGCCTGAACCCTTGAATACGCAATTGATCAACGTCGCGTCGTATTTGCAGCCGTGCTTTTGCGCCTGCCACACGACATAAGCGGCGACGGCTAGAATGAGAATCAGAATAATCCGCATTTCGACCACCCTCCCTGATGCGCGGGCGTAAAGTATACGAACGGCCATTAAACCAAAAGGGCCGCTGCCCCCGCCCGGCGCGATTTCACAGCCCTGACATTTGGCGCCGGAAACGCCTCGGAGAGCTTGATTTTGCTGCGGTTTAGGGTGACTTGCGCCTCCCATCCAGGCGGCAAGGTCCTTGCGAGAAGCGATCAAAACTGGGGGTTATTCCGATTACGGGGCATCGAACTGCGCCCGCGATTCTCACGCACGGCCTTCGCAGAACTTCACCGGGAGTGGTATAGTCGATCCGAACGGTATGATGAGGTCAACCCCATGCCCCTGCCCTTGCGCTTTTTGAGCGGCGCCGCCCTGCTCGCGGGTCTCCTTCTGATCGCGCCCGCGGCCGGGGCCTCGGAAGACGTCTGGCCGACGCTCAGGAAGCAGGCCTTTGGCGACCGCGCGATCGCGGCCGAGGACGGCATGGTCGTGCTCGAGATCCCAGCGAAGGCCGAGGATCCCGCGCTCGTGCCGCTGACGGTGCGCGTGCCGCCGCATGTAACCGGCGACCTCAAATCGCTCACGCTGTTCATCGACAAGAATCCCGATCCCAGGATCGCGACGCTGACCTTCGGGCCGGCGCAAGGCAAAGGCGGGGAGCGGAGCTTCTCCACCCGCGTCCGCGTCGACAATTTCTCCTATGTGCGCGCGGTGCTCGAGACCGAGGACGGCACGCTGCATATGACGAGCAAGTTCGTGGCGGCGGCAGGCGGTTGCGGCGCGATGCAGGCCAAGGACCCCGATGCCGACACGGTCGGGCTCGGCAAGATGCTGGTGAAGACGTTTCCGCCCGCGCTCAATCAGAGCCCGATCTGGTCGGCTCAAGTCATGATCAAGCACCCGAACGCGAACGGGATGCAGCTCGACATCAACACCGCCAACATCATCCCGGCGCGCTTCGTCAAAGAGGTGACGGTGACGCGCGACGGCGAGCTCGTGTTTAGGATGGACGGCACCTTCTCGATCTCGACCAACCCGAATTTCCGCTTCACCTTCGGGCGCGGCGAGAAGAACGAGCTCGACGTGGTCGTCACCGACACCGACGCGGCGCGCTTCGCGGCGCAGTCAGGCCCGAGCGGGTCTTAGCCGCGCCACTGCTCGGCGCTCGCCGCGGAGAAAATGAATAACCGGCCCGTATCACGGTCATTGCTTGTGGTCGCAATCGTGGCCGCGCTCGCGAGTGCACTCCTGACGGGGAGCTCCCAAGCGGCGAGTTCTGCCGACGAGCGAGCCGCTGCACTCGACAAAGCGATTCCGGCCGCCATGCAGCGCGCATCGGTTCCCGGCGCCATCGTCGGCATCTGGCAAGACGGAAGCGAGCCGTATGTGCGGGCGTTCGGCGTGCGCGATACGGCCACCGGCGAGAAGATGGCGACCGATCTCTACACGCGCATCGGCAGCAACAGCAAGACCTTCACGGTCACAGCCATTCTCATGCTGGCGGACCAGGGCAAGCTTGGTCTCGACGACCCGATCGGTCGCTACGTCGAGGGCGTGCCGGGCGGCGACCAGATCACGCTCAGGCAGCTCGCGGCCATGCGCAGCGGGCTCTACAACTACGCCGACGACACCAACCCGAAAATGCCGCAGGAGCCCTTCCGGCAATGGACGCCGCGCGAATTGCTGGAGATCGCCTTCAGCCATAAGCCGCTGTTTCCGCCGGGCAGCGAATTCGACTATTCCAACACCAACACCGTCCTGCTCGGCGTTGTGGTCGAGAAGGTTTCCGGCCAGCCGCTCGCGTCCTTCATCGAGCAGAACATCCTGAAACCGGAGGGCCTGACCCGCACCGTGTTCCCGGCTGGAGCCGAGTTCCCCTCGCCGCACGCCCAAGGCTATTTCAAACTGCCGGACGGGAAGATCGTCGATGCCACGGATTGGAATCCGTCATGGGGCTGGGCGGCCGGCAACATGATCTCGACGCTCGACGACTTACGCGTATGGACGCGCGACCTCGCCATCGGCAAGCTGCTCTCGCCCGCCATGAAGCGGGAGCGCGACCGGTTCTTGCCGGCGCCCGGAGAAGGCGACGGCGCGCTGTACGGGCTCGCGCTCGAAAACCAGAACGGCTGGATCGGCCACAACGGCAACATCATGAGCTACATGACCTATCCCTACTACCTGCCGGAAGAGGGGATCACGATGGTGGTGCTGTTGAACTCCGGCGCCGACATCCCGGGTTCGTGGGCGATGATGCAAGACATCACCCGGATCGTCAGCCCCAACCACCCCTGGCCTGGCCTGCCAAAGGAGTAGTTCACCGGCTGATGGGCGTTTGAGCCTTTTCGGCACCGCGAGCGCCGCAGCGGCCCGGCTTCTCGACCTCGCCAACGATCAGGATCCTCTCGTCCCTCGGACTTCGCGCGGACACAGAGGGGTCCTCAAAAAGCCGCGCTGCCATGACACCAAATCTTAACACGCTGGGGGGAATCATGGGCTGCGAAGGGAGCGGGCCATGGGCAGTTCCAGCGTATTGGGCGCGGGTCGGGACTCGCCGTGTCCAAAGTCTCAGCCCGCCAACGAATGGCGGCGGTTCGGTCTGCGCGCTGCCGTTGCCTGGGGCTGGACGCCGGCGCCGGCGCGGCCTCCTCTATGAGAGCGATTTCCCGACGCTCGTTCTTGGCGGCGGTGACGAGCCTCGCTGCGTCGCGCCATGTGGCCAAGGCTGCCGCATCCGATCCCACCTTCCTCGCGATTGGCGATTGGGGAACGGGTAGGGGTCGGCAGAGAAAGGTCGCGGTGCAAATGGCGAGAACCGCCGAGGCGATCGGCGCACGGTTCGTCATCTCCACAGGCGATAATTTCTATCCTTCTGGTGTGAAGAGTCTGGACGATGCGCGATGGGCGACAAGTTTCGAGGATCCCTATGGCGCGCCCGGTTTGATGATTCCGTGGTACGTCACACTGGGCAACCACGACCATAAAGGCAGTGTCAGCGCACAAATTGCGTACACGAAGCGAAGCTCACGCTGGCGCTTGCCGGCACGATACTACCGGCACACCGAGTTGCTGGCCAATGGCGATCCGGCCGATTTCCTTCACATTGACACGACACCGTTCGGCGATATCGGGGATGGCGAACAGCTGGCGTGGCTTGAGCGCGAACTGGCGGCAAGCGTTGCGCCCTGGAAAATCGTCGTCGGACATCACCCGGTTTACGCGGGGAGCCAGCGCGGTGGCACCGAGAAGCTTGTCGCGCGGCTCAATCCCCTGCTTCAGCGCTACGGCGTGCAGGTCTATCTGAACGGCCACGAGCATCACTTCGAGCACATTGTCGTTGGCAGGATTCATTACCTTGTTTGCGGAGGCGGCGCGAAGCCGCGCGCCGCGACGGGCACGGAAGGCACGCGGTTCGTCGCGGGCGACCGGCTCGGTTTCATGGCGGCGCGTCTTTCGGATGTGGCGATGGATGTCGAGTTTATCGACGCGGAGGGAACGTCGCTCTATCGCACACGAATCCTGCGGAACCCCGCCGTCCTGAGCATGGGGAGCAACCTCACGGGGCCGCCGCAGGCTTCCCTGGGGGGCCGCGTGCCGCGTCATGCGCGACAGACCTTGCCTGATTAGGTCACGAGGCAATACCGGGCCGGCTTGAGTGAGCGGCCTGGCGGCTACTGGCCCGGTTGTGGCTGTTCGCTTGAGCCGTCCGGCTTCGGCGGTCTGCTCGAATAATAGATATGCGCCTGGAGCAGGAACTCGTCGGGCTTCTTGAGAAAGAGATCGCGCGCGATCTCGTTGCCAAAGCAGAGGGTCCTGCCGTTATAGACGGTCGAGACCGAGCAGTCGGTCTTGATGTCCTTGCCGAGCGCAAGCCCCATCACGCACTCGCCGCCGAATTCGGCGTCTGCGGCGGCGGGTGTTGCAGGCTTGGCGTCGGCAGCGTCATCGGCGGCGGCAGCCGGGAGGCTCGCACCCAATACCGGGAGGCAGAGGCCCAAGAGGAGCGCCGCAGCGGCGGCGTGCTGACTTGCTAGTCGCCTCATGGTCCTACCAGTCCGTGAGAGGGCGCGTTCTCTACAGGTCGGCTATAGAGCTTTAGATTTCAAGGCCGGGCTTTCGGCAGAGCCGCGCGGCGATGTCGCGAGAGGGCCGCAATTTGCGAACACAACCGTAGCGCGCATCAACGAATCGAATCGCCTCCGAGACTGAAATGACCGCCAATTACACCTACATCCAGCCCGAGGGTTCGGCGCCGCTCAAGCTGTGGAACAAGGGCGTCGACTTCGAAGACGCGGCGATGCAGCAGCTCCGAAACGTCGCGAAGTTGCCCTTCATCCACAAGCATGTCGCGGCAATGCCGGACTGCCATTGGGGCATTGGCGCCACGGTCGGCTCGGTGATCGCGACCAAGGGCGCGATCGTTCCGGCAGCCGTCGGCGTCGATATCGGCTGCGGCATGTGCGCCTGGCGCCTGTCGCTCAGCGCCGATCGGCTTCCCGACAATCTCGGAACGATCAGGGCCGAGATCGAGAAGGCCGTGCCGCACGGCCGCACCCATAATGGTGGCGCGGGCGATCGCGGGGCTTGGGGAACGGCGCCCGGCGACATCGATGCGCGCTGGGCCCCGCTCCTCGCGCGCTACCAGACGATCGTCGCCAAGCATCCAAAGGCGCTGGCCTTCAATACCTCGAACCACATGGGCACGCTGGGCACCGGCAATCACTTCATCGAAGTCTGCCTCGATGAGAACGAAGACGTTTGGGTGATGCTGCATTCGGGCTCGCGCGGGCCCGGTAACAGGATCGGGTCGTATTTCATCGAGCGCGCCAAGGACGAGATGCGGAAGTGGCACATCGATAAGTACCTGCCCGATCAGGACCTCGCCTATCTCGTCGAGCACACCGAGTTGTTCGACGATTATGTCGAGGCTGTCGGCTGGGCGCAGGAATTCGCCTGGCAGAACCGGCTTGCCATGATGGAGGCGACGATCGGCGCGCTCGCGAAGCACTTGCCGCCCTTCGTGGTCACCGAGGAAGCGATCAACTGCCACCACAACTATGTCGCGGCCGAACACCATTTCGGCGCCGATGTGTGGGTGACGCGGAAGGGCGCGGTGCGTGCCGGTGCGGGCGATCTCGGCATCATTCCGGGATCGATGGGCACGGGCAGCTTTATCGTGCGCGGGCGCGGGCCCGCCGAGAGCTTCTGCAGCTGCTCGCATGGCGCGGGCCGCAAGATGTCGCGAAACGAGGCCAAGCGTAGCATCTCGATCGAAGATCACATCAAGGCGACCGAGGGCATCGAATGCCGCAAGGATAAGGGCGTGATCGATGAGTCGCCCGCGGCCTATAAGGATGTCGGCGCGGTGATCGCGGCGCAGAGCGACCTGATCGAGGTCGTTCACCGCCTGCGCCAGATCATCAATGTGAAGGGGTGAGTGGCGGCGGAGCGGCTCAAGTTGTGCTGTTGGGGCCGAACAAACTCCGGAACGCGGCCGGAACGTCCGGGACCCGCGACAGCTTAAGCGCTTGATATTTGGTGGGCGCAGGAGGACTCGAACCTCCGACCCGCTGATTAAGAGTCAGCTGC
>CAYMJW010000009.1:0-32758 GCA_964390455.1 uncultured Methyloceanibacter sp.
TCGTAGCCGCCTTCGAGCGTCGCGACGAGCTTGCCGCCGCAGTGCTTGTCGGCCGCTTCCATCAGTCTTTCCGTCACCCAGGCGAAATCGGGTTCGAGCACCCTGAGATTCGCCAGAGGGTCCTTGAGATGGGCGTCGAAGCCGGCCGAGACGAGGATGAAATCCGGGGCGAAGGCGTCGAGCGCCGGAAGGATGCGCGTCTCGTAGGCCGCGCGGAAATCGTCGCCATCGTCGCCGGGCTTGAGCGGCGCGTTGAAGATGTTGCCGGCGCCCGTCTCGTCGAGTGCGCCGGTTCCGGGATAGAGCGGCATCTGATGCGTCGAGCCGTAGAACAGATCGCGGTCCGACCAGAACGCGGCCTGCGTGCCGTTGCCGTGATGCACGTCGAAATCGATCACCGCCACGCGCTTGGCGCCGTGGGCGGTGCGGGCATGCAGCGCCGCGACCGCAACGGAGTTGAACAGGCAGAAGCCCATCGCCCGCGACGGTTCGGCGTGGTGACCCGGCGGCCGCACGGCGCAGAAGGCGTTGTCGGCCTTGCCCGCCATGACCTGATCGACGGCATGGATACAGGCGCCCGTGGCTCTGAGCGCGGCCTCCCAGCTTCCCGGCGAGACGATCGTGTCGGCATCGAGCATCTTGTGACCCTGCGCGGGAATGGAGGCGCGGATCATCTCGACATAAGCCTTGGGATGAACCCGCTCGATCGCGGCGAGGTCGGCGCGGGGCGCCTCCTCGCGCTTCAGCGTCTTGAAGGCGGGGGCGGCAAGAGCATCGTCAATCGCGCGCAGCCGGTCGGCCTGTTCGGGATGGCCGTAGCCCGTGTCGTGGAGAAGGCAGGCGGGGTGGGTCAGGAGCAGCGTGGTCATGAGCGGAAGGCTCGGTCCTTTGGCCGGGTCCCGGCACTCTAACTTGACCCGGCCGTCGTAACACGCGAAATGGCGCGATGCCCATTGTTCCGGCCACGCCAGACGCCATCAGGCGCGCGGCCCAGGCGCTTGCCCGGGGCGAGATCGTGGCCTTTCCCACCGAGACGGTTTACGGGCTCGGCGCCAACGCGCTCGATGCGCGCGCCGTCGCCAAGGTGTTCGCGGCCAAGGAACGGCCGCGCTTCAATCCGCTGATCGTGCATGTGCCCAATCTCGCCGAGGCCGGCGAATACGGCTTGGTAAACGCGGCGGCACGAAAACTTGCCGAGGCCTTTTGGCCGGGCCCTTTGACGCTCGTTCTCAAGCGGCGCTCAACGTGCGGCATTGCCGAACTCGTCAGCGCGGGGCTCGACACGATCGCGCTCAGGTCCCCGGCCCATCCCATCGCGCAAGCTCTGCTCGCCAAAGCCGCTCTGCCGATCGCCGCACCGAGCGCCAACCGCTCGGGCCGGATCAGCCCGACTGCGGCCACGCATGTCGAGGCCGAGCTCGGCGACCGCCCCGCCATGATCCTCGACGGAGGCCGCTGCCCTCTCGGCATCGAGTCGACGGTTGTAAGTGTCGTCGGGCAAGTGCCCGCCCTGTTGCGGCCGGGCGCTGTCCCGCGCGAGGCAATCGAGCGCGTGCTGGGCGCGCCTCTCGCCACGGCGGAAGTGGAAGAGCGCGCGGCCTCGCCTGGGCAACAGCCGCGCCACTATGCGCCGCGCACGCCGCTCAGACTCGATGCGATCACTGTTCACCCCGACGAGGCGCTACTCGCCTTCGGCGGCAACGTGCCGGCGGGGGCGCGCGTCACCATCAATCTCAGCCCGAGCGGCAATCTCGAAGAGGCCGCCGCCAGGCTCTTCGCCGCTTTGCGTGAGCTCGATCAGGCGGGCGTTGCGGCCATTGCCGTGATGCCGATTCCCGCCACCGGGCTCGGCGAGGCCATCAACGACCGCTTGCGGCGCGCGGCCGATCGGGGCTAGCGCTGAGCGCGATGAAACAAGCGCCGAAACATAAGCGGCCGAGCCCGGCCACGATTGATGCTCTTGTTCGTATCGTGAGGGCCGAGCACGCCATCCGCGACGAAGGGGAGATGGCGCCCTATCTCGTCGAATGGCGCGACCGCTATCGCGGCAAGGCTGCGCTCGTCCTCAAGCCCGGGGACACCGGCGAGGTCTCCGCGATCCTCAAGATCGCGAACGCGACCAAGACCGCGATCGTGCCGCAAGGCGGCAATACCGGGCTTGTCGGGGGCCAGATCCCTTTCGAGAGCGGACACGAAGTGGTGCTTTCGCTCGAGCGGCTCAATCGGGTGCGCGACATCGACCTCGCCTCGAACACGATGACCGTCGAAGCGGGGCTGCCACTGGCCCAGGCGCAACATGTCGCGGCGAGCGCAGGCCGGCTGTTTCCCTTGAGCCTCGCGTCTGAGGGTAGCGCGCAGATCGGCGGCGTGCTCGCCACCAATGCCGGCGGCATGGCGGTTCTCGCTTATGGCAGCGCGCGCGAGCTTGCGCTCGGGCTCGAAGTCGTGCTCGCGAGCGGCGAGGTGTGGAACGGGCTCAAATCCTTGCGTAAGGACAATTCGGGCTATGACCTCAGGGACCTCATCATCGGCTCGGAAGGGACGCTCGGCATCATCACGGCCGCGGTGCTCCGCCTCTTCCCCAAGATCGCCGAGAAGGTCACCTGCATGGCGGGCTTGCATGCGCTCGAAACGGCGCCCGAATTTTTCGCGCGCGCCTTGGAGCGGGCCGGTCCCGCCCTCACCGCGTTCGAGATCATGCCGCGCATCGGCATGGAGTTCGTGCTGCGCCATGGCAACAGGGCGCGCGATCCTTTCCCCTACCCTCATCATTGGTACGCGCTGTTCGAGCTGACGAGCCCGCGCGAAGGTGCAGGCCTTGCTCCGCTCGCCGAGTCGCTTCTGGCCAAGGGGGTCGAGGCGGGCGAGATCGCCGACGCCGTCGTCGCGTCTTCGCTCGCGCAAGGCGCGGCGCTGTGGCGGCTCCGCGAGCAGATGAGCGAGGTGCAGAAAGAAGAAGGCGGCAGCATCAAGCACGACGTCGCCGTGCCCGTGGCGCGGGTGCCGGAGTTCGTCGATCGCGCCAATCGGCTGGTCGAGCTGATGATCCCCGGTGCCCGCCCGGTCCCGTTCGGCCATCTCGGCGACGGCAATATTCACTACAATGTCAGCCAGCCGCCCGGTATGGAGCGGGCCGTGTTCCTCGCCAATTGGGAGGCGCTCAACGCCGCCGTGCATGAGATCGTGCTCGATCTCGGCGGCTCGATCAGCGCCGAGCACGGGATCGGCCGCTTGAAGCGCGACCTCCTGCCCCACGCCAAGCAGAAACTCGAGATCGAGCTGATGCGGAAGATCAAGGCCGCGTTCGACCCCAACACTATTCTCAATCCGGGGAAGCTCCTGTGATGAAGCGCCTCAAGACCGATGCGCTGTGGACGGCGATCGACGACTATCTCAACGGCGCGCTGGTCGCGAACGACCCCGTGCTTGATGCGGCATTGCAAGCGACCGAAGCGGCCGGGTTGCCGGCGATCAATGTCGCGCCCAACCAAGGCAAGTTTCTCATGCTGCTAGCGCGCGTGATCGGGGCGCGCCGCATCTTGGAGATCGGCACGCTCGGCGGCTACAGCACGATCTGGCTCGCACGCGGTCTTGCTCCCGAAGGGCGCCTGATTACGATCGAGTCGAATCCGGACTGTGCGGCCGTTGCCCGTGCCAATCTCGCCCGCGCCGGGCTCGGCAAACAAGTCGATCTCCGCGTCGGCCGCGCCCAGGACGCGCTGCCGGGGCTTACGGCGGAAGCGCCGTTCGATCTCATCTTCATCGATGCCGACAAGCCCGGCACGCCCGGCTATTTCCAATGGGCGGTGAAGCTCGCGCGAAGGGGCTCGCTTATTATCGTGGACAATGTCGTGCGCGAGGGCGCGATCCTCGACGACGACGGCGACGCCAATGTGCAGGGCATGCGCCGCTTTTTCGAGCTAGCAGCTTCCGATCCGCGGGTCACCGGAACCGCGCTCCAGACCGTCGGGTCCAAGGGCCATGACGGTCTCGCCATCCTTCTCGTCACCACCGAGCCCTAGCGCGCGCCGGTCAGTGCTTGAAGGCCTTCTGCTCTTCAAGCAGCGACGCTTCGGCCTTCTTCAGTTCGTCCAATTTCGCCTCGTCGAATTTCGGGAATTGCAGATCGAGCGCTTCCAGCCTTTCGACCAGGGTGGCGGCAACGACGAGGCGCGCGAACCATTTGCGGTCGGCCGGGACGATGTACCAGGGCGCATGTTTGGTCGCGGTGTGGCGGATCGTGTCGTCGTAAACCTTGATAAACTTGTCCCAGAGTTTGCGCTCCTCCATGTCATAAAGGGAGAATTTCCACCGCTTCTCGGGATCGGCGATGCGCGCCAACAGCCGCTTCGTTTGCTCCTCCTTGGACAGGTGCAGGAAGAATTTTATCGGCACGGTCCCGTTGCGGGCAAGATGCAGCTCGAAATTGTTGATGTCCTCGTAGCGCTCCTTCCAGATCGCGTCGGTGACGAGTCTTTTCGGTAGGTTCTGTTTCTCGAGCAGCTCGGGATGCGCGCGCACGACCACGGTCTCTTCGTAATAAGACCGATTGAAAATGCCGACACGGCCGCGTGCGGGCAGCGCGACCGTCGTCCGCCACAAGAAGTCATGGGCAAGCTCGAGCGAGCTTGGCTGCTTGAATGATGTTACCTCGCAACCTTGCGGGTTGATCCCCGAAAGCACGTGCTTGATGACGCCGTCTTTGCCCGATGTGTCCAGTCCCTGCAGGATGGCGAGCACGGCCCAGCGCCCTTCGGCATAGAGCCGCTCCTGCAACTTGGAGAGCCGCTTGATCCCATTCGCAAGTAGATCGGCGGCGTCTTTCTTTTCGATGTCGAGGCCGCACGTGTCGCGGGGATCGCGATCGCCGAGCTTGAAGTCGCCAGCCTTGTCGATGCGGAAGCGCGCGATGATTTCGGACGGTAGCATGGGCGTCGGTTCCCCTAAAGCAGTGACGGTATCAGCGGTTCTTGGATGCCAGGTTCTTCGCGTTTCGAATCGTTGATCTTGGGATTGAGCTCGATCGCTTCGAAGAAATCCTCGGGTGCAGGCCGCAACAATGCGCGCGCAGCCTCGGGCGCCGTTCCCTTCACGTCAAGCCAGGCGTCGAAATCCTGGTGAGCGAGAATGACGGGCATGCGGTCGTGCAGAGGGGCGATCGCGCCGTTGGCGGGACAGGTGAGGAGGGCGACGGTGTCGATCTCGTCGCCCGATGGATCGCGCCAGCGCTCATGCAGCCCGGCAAAGGCGATCAGCCCCGCATCGCGCGGGCGGAGCAGAAACGGCCGGCGCTTGCCCTTGGGCCCCGTCCATTCATAGAAGCCGTCGGCCGGAACGAGGCAGCGGCGGTAACGCATGGCGTTGCGGAACGAGGCTTTCTCGAGCGCCTCCTCTGAGCGGGCGTTGATGAGCGTCGGAAACCGCTTCGGGTCTTTGACGAAAGACGGCAACAGGCCCCAGCGCATCAGCCTGAAACGGCGAAGCCCCTCTTTGTCGCGAACAACCACCGCCACGGCTTGCGTCGGGGCGATATTGAAGCGCGCCGGGAAGTTCGGCGTATCGCCATAGCCGAAATAGGCGCGCACGGCCTCCGGCGGGGAGGTCAGGCTATAGCGTGAACACATACCGATCCCGCTCTCGTCGGTTTTTCGCAATCAATGTCGGCCAACACACGGCCTATTCCAAGCCTTGGTTTTCGCTGCCGGGACCCCTGTTCCGCGGGCGCAAGCCTTCCTAAATAACAGTCGACGGGGATTTCGCGCCTATGAACCAGTACGTGCCCATCGACCCGAACGTGGCGCATTGCGAGGGGGCGAGCATCGCCGTGCTCAACCAGAACAAGGTGCTCTTGGTCAGACGCGGGCGCGCTCCCTTCGCCGGCTCATGGAGCCTCCCGGGCGGCAGGATCGAGGGGGGCGAGACCCCACGCGAGGCCGCCCGCCGCGAGCTCAAGGAAGAGACCGGCATCGAGGCCGATGTCGAGGGCATCCTCGATCGGGTCACGGTCGCGGCCCCTGGCGACAAGACCTACCGGCTGACGGTGTTTTATGGCCGGCTCACCGGTGGGGTGCTCAAGGAAGGCCGCGACGCCCTGACGGCGGAATGGGTTCCTCTCGACGAGGTCGAGGCGAGGCCCCTGACCGCGGGGACGGAAGAGCTGATTTGGACGGCCGCGCACCGGCTCCGGCGCCCCTGACGGCTAGATTTCAACAAAAATCGGCGTTACTCAGGTTCCTATGCGACGGGGCAGACTTCCCTTAAGGCTCCTTGCCAGCCTTTTTGGCGCGGCCTGGGCCTCAATGGTCTTGGTGTCGACCGCCGAGGCGCAATTCTTCTGGTGGCTCGATCAGCCGAAGTCAGCGCCGAAGCCGCGGGCCAAGGCCAAGCCTCCGGGCGATGACCTGCCGCCCATCGTGCCGCGCGAAAGCACGGCGCCGCCGCCTCCCGACGATCGCCCCTATGACGACAAGCTGATGCGGCTCGCCGAGATCCTCGGCGCCATCCATTACCTGCGCGAGCTGTGCGGAGCTGCGGAGGGGCAGGTCTGGCGCGAGCAGATGAAGGAGATCCTACGCAACGAGGGGACGACCGCCGTCCGCCGTGCCAAGCTCGTCAACGCCTTCAACGACGGCTATCGCGGCTACCGGCGCAGCTATCGGACCTGCACCCAGTCGGCCACGCTTGCCACCAACCGGTTCAGCACCGAGGGTGCCACCATCGCGGCCCAACTCGCGCAGAACGCGACCTTTGCCAGCAAGGGCCCGGCGCAAGGGGAGCCTGCATCCGGTCAGGACGCGGAAGCGCCCGCCTCGGGCGAGGCAGGTGCTGCTCCCTCCGCCGCGCAAGGCGGCGACCAGACGGGCGCAACGCAAGCCGAAAGCGGCTCGCAGGCCGCTGCACCTTCCCCAACGCCCGCCGGACCGCCAGAGCCCGAGCCGCCCGACTAGGGCTAAGGTTTGATTGGCTCTCCGCCGCCGCCCGGGCGGTACAAAGCGGCTCGCATGGATAGTTGAATTCTGCGCCGCGCCTACACCAGAGACGAATCGAGTGCCGTGTCGCAAGCAGCGGCAGCGTCTTTGTGCGTTGCAGTAATTCCTCTTGTCATTTTGTGCAGCGCAGCATAATACGTAGTCTTAGAGGCCACTTCCGCGGATGGGCCCACTCGGGGATACGCGAATGCCAACCTCGAGCGCGACCGATCCGCTCGTAACATCATGAGGCTCGTACGATGACCAAGTCCCCGGCTCCCAAAGGTCCCGCCCGGAACGCTCGCGCTCCACATCGCAAGATCGTTGCCAAAGTTGCGCCCCGGAAGCCGAGTGAGGCAAAGCCTGCTTCCAAGGACACTGGCAGGGCGCGAGACAAACATCAGAAGAGCGCCCCCAAGGTTGCCGCCGAGAGCGTGCGTCATTCCCGCAAGACCGCTTGGAGCGTGACCGGCGAGATGCCCGGCGATACACATCGCGAGGCCGCCGCCCGTTTCGGGCAATTTCGCGCGCTTCAACTGCCGGACACCTTGCGCGCTCTTGCTGAAGGGAACGTCGCTCAGACTCGCGAGCTTTATGAGCGCTCCGAGACAACTCTCAAATCCGCACTCGAGAGCTGGCAGAAATCCTTCAGCGCTGCTAGTCAGGGCGCCGTGGCGCTCAACACCAAGATCATCGATATGGCGGGGCGGAACATCAAAAACGGGTTCGATCTGGCCACGGGCCTTGCAGCGGCCAAGACTTTCGCCGAGGTCATGCAATTGCAGGCGGCCTATTGGCGCAAGCAGTTCAGGGTCCTGAGCACTCGCGACTGAGCGCGTTGTGGCGCGTCCGCAGCGTTTCCCTACTGGTGGCCGCGGCCCGGCTCGGACAAGCCCTTGGAAAAGACCACCTTCTACATGAAGACCGGCGACCAGATTTGCGGGGTCGGCTACTACAAGGAATGAGTGGCGGCCGGTGAGCGGGAATGCCCGCGCCGCGCTGGGTGGCAGTTCCGGTGCCTACGGACTAACCCGAAAGATTTACCGTTCGTTTACTTTATCGGCCCGCCCTTTGTGGGAGGATGTCATCCTCGCATCTCACCCGACCACGAGGGATGCCGGCTTTGCGGCCGGAAAGGCGAATGCTGCAAACCACGGAAAGCACGGCGCGAAAGCAGGCGGCGCTCCGCTACATTCTCGATGCTTGGGAAGAGGCGCTGCAGGACGGCATTGAGCCGGAGATGCTCGCCAACGCCGCCCTGTTCGCAGCGCTTGCCGATCTCATCGACGTCTATGGCGAAGACGCGGTGGCAACGATGACGAACGGCCTGTCACGCCGCATCCACCACGGCGAGTTCACGCTCAAGCGCAATCCGCAATAACGCGTGGGCGTTGAGCTCAACCTAAGCCGCGTTTCGTCATTCCGGCGCAAGCCGGAATCCAGGGCCTCTAGCTCAGAGATTGTTGCGCCTGGACCCCGGCTTTCGCCGGGGTGACGGAGTAGTCTATCTCACGAAGCCATCGAGCAGCAGGATCAGGCCGAAGGCGACCAGGACCGCGCCGGCGATCCGGTTGATGAGCTTCAAGCGGCTTTCGGTGAGCTTATGCCTGATCGTGGCGATGAGCTCCGACAGACCGAGCCACCACAGAAGGCTGCCGCCCATCACGGCGGCGACGAGCAGAAGCGCTTCGAGATAGGTGTTGAGGCCGCCGATCAGCGAGCCGAGGCCGCCGATCATCGCCGCCATGCCGAGAACGGCGCCAGGATTCGTCACGGTGAGGAAGAAGGTCTGCGGGATGATTCCCATATGCTCCAGAAGATGCGACTTCTGGCCGATCGGGATGGTGATGGCGGGCCGCGCGAACAGGAGCACGAGACCGAAGGCGAGCAGGAGCAGACCGCCGATGAACTGGATCTGCCCGGCATAGGCGTTCATGACGTTGGAAATCGCCGTGACGCTGAAGGCCGCGATGGCGGCGAGCAGGCCGTCGCCGAGCACGGCGCCGATCCCTGCGGCGAGCCCGGCCCAGAAGCCGCCAGCGACGGTGCGCTGAATGACGAGGACGTTGACCGGCCCGATGGGCGCCGCCATCAGCACGCCAATGCCAAGGCCGGCAAGCACGAGCTGAAGCGTGGTGAGGACGATTTCTGCGCCTGACTCCAAGGCCGGCGCCCTATTCGCTCGCCGCGAACGGCATCGGGCCGGTGCCGCCCGGCGCAAGCGCGATGTCTCGCCTCACTTGCGCTCCTCCGCCGATCTGCGAAATTGATCGCACACGCATGCATCCTGTGATGAATCGCCGGAGAAACTTCGTCATGATGGCCCTCGCCGCATTGGTAGCGGGCGCTGCCGCCCTTGTCTACGTACACGACCAAGGGCCCAATGCGCTTGCGGGCGAACCCGCCGAAACGGCTACGGTGGCGGCCCGCGCGGCGGATCAAGCCCCTCAGGCGCTCTACGATTTCAACGCGCTGCCCGATCCTGTCAAGCGCATGCTCGAGAGGATGGCGACAGCGGCGCAAAGCGGCGAGATCGAGACCATGCGTCCCGTGCTCGAATCGAACGAGCTGAAGCCGATGGTCGCCGAGGCTCACGTCGACGACCCCATCGCGCTGTGGAAAAAGCAATCGGCCGACGGCTCGGGACGCGACGTGCTCGCCGCCATGCTCAATGTCATGGCCGCCGGCTATGCCCGCGTGGGCCAAGGACAAGACGAAATGTATGTATGGCCCTATTTCGCCGAGACCGGGCTCTCCGCGCTCACGCCTTCGCAGGAGGTCGAGCTCTACCGCATCGTGCCGCGAGAGCTCGTCGCGGCGATGAAGAAGAGCGGCAAGTACAGCTACTATCGGCTCGGCATCGCGCCAAGCGGCGTCTGGCACTATTTCCTTCAGTAGCCCGCTCAAGCTCGCGGCAGAGCCTCGCCGAAGCGAACAGGCGCGCCGTTCGCCTCGCCAAGCTCGCCCTCCCACATGGCAAGCCGGCCGCGCACGACCGTGCCTTTCGGCCAGCCGCGCACTTTACGCCCGGCGAAGGGGGTCCAGCCGCATTTGCTGCCGATCCACGCATCTTCGATTAGGCGCTCTTGCTTGAGATCGACGATGGTGAGGTCGGCGTCGTAACCCACGGCGATGCGCCCCTTGCCGGCAATGCCGAACAGGCGCTGCTGACCGGCGCTGGTCAGATCGACGAAGCGGGCGAGACTCAGCCGCCCCGCATTGACATGGTCGAGCATCACCGGAACGAGGGTCTGCACGCCCGGCATGCCCGAGGGGGTCGCGGGGTAGCTCTTGGCCTTCTCTTCGAGCGTGTGCGGCGCGTGGTCGGAGCCCAACACATCGACGACGCCCTGTTCGATGCCCCACCACAGCCTCGCCTGATGGATGCGATCACGGAGCGGCGGGTTCATCTGCGCTTTCGTGCCGAGACGCTCGTAAGCATCAGGGGCGGCAAGGGTCAGGTGTTGCGGCGTGACCTCGACCGAGGCGAAGTCCTTGTGCAGCGCGAGCAGCGCCATCTCCTCGGCGGTCGAGACATGGAGCACGTGCACGCGCTTTCCGGCCTGAGAAGCGAGCCGCAACAGGCGTTCGGTCGAGGCGAGCGCGGCTTGCGCGTCGCGCCATTCGTAATGGCTCGAAGCATCTCCCTCGCGCTGGAGCGCCATGCGCTGTCTGAGCCTTGCCTCATCCTCGGAATGGAAGGAGGCGCGGCGCTTGATCGTGGCGAGAATGCGCGCGAGCGTCGCCTCGTCATCGACGAGGAGATCGCCGGTCGATGAGCCGAGGAACACCTTGACGCCGGCTGCTCCCGGCAGGCGCTCGAGCTCCGCAAGCTCGCCGGCGTTCTCGCGCGTCGCGCCGACGAAGAAGGCGAAATCGCAATGCATGCGCCCGGTGGCGGCCGCGACCTTCGCAGCCAAGGTCTCCGCGCTCGTGGTCGCGGGTTTGGTGTTCGGCATTTCGAACACGGCGGTGACCCCGCCGAGCACCGCCGAGCGGCTGCCCGAGGCCAAGTCCTCCTTGTGCTCGAGGCCCGGCTCGCGGAAATGAACCTGGCTGTCGATCACCCCGGGAAGGATATGGAGCCCGGCCGCGTCGATGGTCCGAGCGGCCGTATTGGGCCCGATCGAGCCAATTTCGGCGATCCTGCCGCCTTTTATGCCAAGATCGGCAAGCCCCTCGCCGTCCTGGTTGACGACGGTTCCGCCTTTGAAAACAAGATCGAAGGTCTCGGCCACGAGCGTCTCTTGCGGGGACCAGCCCCCTCCCATAGATGTCGGTGGCCTTGGTTAGCAGAAGGACCTTGTATGAGCCATTGTCATGCGAGCCTGTTGCCGTCGCGCGCCGTCCTCAAGATCGGCGGCGCGGATGCCGGCAAGTTCCTGCAAGGCCTGATTACGAACGATATCGGCAAGGCCGAGGGGGCTCATGGCATCCATGCCGGTCTCCTCACCCCTCAAGGCAAAATCCTGTTCGATTTCTTCATCGCCGCTGACGGGGACGGTTTCCTCGTCGATGTCGCGCGCGACAAGGCCGGGGAGCTTGCGAAGCGGCTCGGCTTCTACCGGCTCAGGGCCGCGGTCGAGATCGGCGAAGATGCTTCGCGCGAAGTGGCCGCTTGTTGGGGCGGGGAGCCGGCGCAACCCGGCGGCGCCATCGTCTATGCCGATCCGAGACTGCCGGCGCTCGGCTACCGTGTGTTCCTTCCGTCCGGCACAAATCCTGCCGCACTCGGTTGCGAGGCCACGACCGAGCAGAATTACCACGCCTTCCGCATTGGCCAGGGCGTGCCGGAAGGCGGCCGCGACTATGCCTTCGGTGACGCTTTCCCGCATGAAGCGCTGTTCGACCAACTGAACGGCGTTGACTTCAAGAAAGGCTGCTTCGTCGGCCAGGAGGTCGTCTCGCGCATGGAGCATCGCGGCACGGCGCGAAAGCGCATCTTGCCGGTCGAAGGGGGAGAGGCGTTGCCCGTTCCCGGCACGAGTATCGAGGCCGGCGGCGTGCCGGTCGGAACTCTTGGCTCGGTCAGCGGGTCCTCGGGGCTCGCGCTCATCCGGCTCGACCGGGTCGAGGAAGTTTTGGCGCGCGGCGGGACGCTTGCGGCAGGCGGTGTCCGGATCGCGATCCGCCGCCCCATTTTCGCGGGCTTCGCGGTGCCGCCGATGGAGGTCCCGGCATGAGTTCGAAGCCCGCGCGCTGCCCATGGCCCGGGACCGATCCGCTCTACGTCGCCTACCACGACGAGGAATGGGGCGTGCCCGAGCGCGACGACCGCGCGCTCTACGAGAAGCTCGTGCTCGACGGATTTCAGGCGGGGCTGTCCTGGATCACGATTCTGCGGAAACGCGAGGCGTTCCGCAGCGCGTTCGACGGTTTCGATCCCGAACGGATCGCCCGCTACCCGAAACGCAAGGTCGAGGCCCTGATGCGGGACGAGGGCATCGTGCGCAATCGCATGAAGATCGATGGCGCGATCGCCTCGGCGCGCGCCTGGCTCGAGATCATGGAGACGGGCGCGGGCTTCGCGCCGTTCCTTTGGGATTTCGTCGGCGGCAGGCCGCTCGTCAACCGTTACAAGAAAATGAGCGAGGTCCCCGCCGAGACGGAGCTGTCGCGCACGATCTCGAAGGAACTCAAAGCGCGCGGCTTCAAGTTCTGCGGCCCGACCATCATCTACGCCTTCATGCAGGCAACCGGCATGGTCAACGACCATCTGACCAGCTGCCCGCGTCACGCCGCTTGCGTGACACTCGGCGCGACCCCGCCTAACCCTTAGTGCGGCGTGGATCGCGGCTGCGCGGATAGGTGCGCTCTTCTTGGATTTTGCCGTTCCGCTTCTTGATTTTGACCGAACCTGATTTGCCGACCGCCCGCTCCAAGACCCCGCCCTTCGTGGCGGCGGCTTTGCTGGCGAAGGTCTTGACCTTCTGGTTGGTGCTGTCGTTGGTCAGCACCCAGCGCTTCGTCTTGGCATCTTGCGACAGTGTATATTTGGCCAGTTTTGCCATATGCATCTCCCGTGACAGATCAGGTCCACCTGCACTTTGACAATCAGCTTCCGACGAAATCCGGTCTCGCCGAGATTCGTCCGTTTCTTCGTGGCTGCTCTTGCGCCAATAGTCAATGCCTCGCGATGCTATACCGGGGTTCACCGGAAAGATGAAGCGTACCCGGATCATCCAGAACCTTGGCGCCGGCACAAGCGCGCGCGCCTGGCAGCGCATGCTGAGCGGGCGCCGGCTCGACCTGCTCGACCCCTCGCCGCTCGACATCGAGATCGAGGACATCGCCCACGGGCTAGCTCGCGTCGCGCGCTGGAACGGCCAGACGAACGGCGCGCATGCCTTCTCTGTGGCCGAGCATAGTCTTCTGGTCGAGCGCATCGCCTCCGAGCTCGAACCCAAGCTCGGCCGCGAGTTCAGGCTCGCGGCACTGATCCATGACGCGCCCGAATATGTCATCGGCGATTTGATCAGCCCGTTCAAAGCGGCGCTGTCGCTCGACTACCGTGCCTTTGAGGCGAAACTGCTCGCCGCCATCCATGTCCGGTTCGGCTTGCCCGTGGAGCTGCCGTCGAATGTCGTGAAATTGATTAAGCGCGCCGATAAGATCGCGGCCTATTACGAGGCAACGGGCCTTGCAGGTTTCTCGCGGGCCGAAGCGCGGCGATTCTTCGGCCAGCCGCGGGGCTTGAGCGCCCCGCTCGTTCAGCGTCTCACGCAGTTGGAGCCGCTTCCGGCGTCCCGCGGCGAGACCGAGTTCCTGAAGCGGTTCAATGCGTTACACCGATGATGCGGCTGCGTGCGGGCGTTCCGCTCGCGAAGGCAGATGAGACCAATGAACACCCTGAATTTGGCCACAGAAGCGGCTAGAGTGCCGCGGACCATGACCCCCGAAACCATCTATGTCGCGCCGCTCAGCCTCGTCGAGGTCACGGTCGCCGACGCCAAGGTCAGCCATCTCGTGACGCTGATCAACGGCGACACAGCCATTCCGACGCCGCCCAGCATCGGCCCTGACCGGCATCTCAGGCTTGCGATGAACGATATCTGCGAACCGCAGCCAGGCCTCGTGCTGCCGAGCGTGGGCCACGTCGACGATCTCATCAGGTTCGCGCGCGATTGGGACCGGCAGGCGCCGCTCCTCATCCATTGCTGGGCCGGGATCAGCCGCTCGACGGCGGCCGCCTACATCGCGCTCTGCTCCCTCAACCGCGAAGGCACCGAGCATGATCTCGCCTGGGCGCTCCGGCGCGCCTCGCCGACGGCCTATCCCAATCGTCTCCTGGTCGCGCTCGCCGACGAGGCGTTGGCGCGGGACGGGCGCATGATCGCCGCGGTCGAGGACATCGGTCGCGGGCAGATCGCCGAGGAAGCCCAAGTGTTCGCCTTGCCGGCGCTCGTTGCCGCGTGAGCCATGGCCGCGCCTGGACGCAAGACGGTCCAAGCCCAGAAGGCGCAAAGCGGCGACCCGCAGATCCAGCTTGGGCTCAACGCCGCCATCGTCACCGTGCGCGAGGGGCAGCCGCATATTCTCGTGGTCCGATCCGGCACGGCCGGGTCCGGCGCGTGGGACGCGCTGCCCTCCGGCCCGTTCGCGCCACGCGCCCATCGCACGCTCGAGATCGGCTTGCGCGAGTGGGTCAAGCGCCAGACCGGACTCGATCTTGGCTATGTCGAGCAGCTCTATACGTTCGGTGATCGCGGACGCCATGCCGAGCCCGGCGGGGCGCACATGCTCTCGGTCGGCTATCTCGCGTTGACCCGCGGCGCGGGCGACGAGCTGCTCGGCTCGCACTGGTCGCCCTGGTACGCCTATTTCCCATGGGAGGATTGGCGCGAGGGCAAGCCCGGCATTCTTTCCGACGAGATCGAGCCCAAGCTTAAAGAGTGGGCCGCGCGCGCCCCGCTTCCCGACGAGCCCGCGCGCGCGCTCCGACGGCAAGAGCGCTTGAGGATCAGCTTCGGCATCGGCGGCGCTTGGGACGAGGAGAAGGTGCTCGAGCGCTACGAGCTTCTCTACGAGGCGGGCCTCGTGGCCGAAGCCAGGCGCGACGGCCGTCCCGCCGCCTCGCAATGGCCGGTTCTGCCGGAGCTTGGACGCCCGATGGCGTTCGACCACCGCCGCATCCTTGCCACCGCCATGGGACGGCTTCGCGGCAAGCTGAAATATCGCCCGGTCGTGTTCGAGCTCCTGCCGCCCGAGTTCACGCTGTACGACCTGCAAAAGACGGTCGAATCCATCTCCGGCACGCTTCTGCACAAGCAGAATTTCAGGCGGCTGGTCGAGCAGGGCGGTCTGGTCGAGATGACGGGCAACGTTTCGACGGCGACCGGCGGGCGCCCCGCGCGGCTCTACCGCTTCCGCCGCGAAGTCGTGGTGGAGCGCCCTGCCCCGGGGCTGCGGGTCAAGGCCGGGCGGGCTTAAAGCGTCAGGCGCGTTCGAGCGCGGCGGCCGGACTTTGCCGCGTTGCCACGAAGGCCGGGTAAAGCGAGCCGAGAATGCCGAGAACGACGGCAGCCGCCGCGGTCGCGGCGATCAGTCCGGGCGTCGGGCTGACGGCGACATAGCGGCCGATGGCCGGAATGGCGCTCAAAAAGCGCGATCCGGCAACGCCGAGAACAATGCCGGCCACGCTGCCGAGCGCCGAAAGAATCAAGCCCTCGATCACGAATGCCCCCATGACGCGTTGTTTGGACCAGCCGATCGCCGACAGAATGCCGATTTCGCGCGTGCGCTCGAGCACGGCCATCAGCAACGTGTTCAGCACCATGAGCACGCCCATGAGAAGCGCGATCCATGCCATCGCGGTCGACACCGCGCTCAAGAGGCCGATCATGCTGTCGTTGCGCATCACGTCCTCGCTCTTGGTCACGGAAAACTCTCCCATGGCCTCGATGGCGGCAGCGACGCGATCGGCCTCAGTCTCGCTGCCGGGGCTCTCGAGCTTGATCGAAATGTAGGTCACGGCGTCGTTGCGGAAGGTCAACTCCTGCAAATCGGCAAGGCCGACGATGACGGCGTTGCGATTGATGACGGAGCTGTAGTTGGTGATTCCAACAATGTGGAATTTGTCGCCGAGCAAGATGATGTTGTCGCCCACATGCTTGTTCAATGTGCGCGCAATATCCTTGCCGATCAGCGCTTCCCTTTTCTCGATCGGGTTGGGCAGACGGCCCTCGACGAGGGGGACGGTCGGCCAAAAGAAGCTGTCAGACGCCCAACCGAAGGCCAGCACGTGATCGTCGTTGTCGGTCGCGGCGAAACTCAACAGTTGACCGGAAACGGCCGCCACGCCCGGTATCTTGGCGATCTCGGGAATCGTCGCTTGCGGCATGGTTCCGCCAAAGGGTTCGGCGACCCCCCGCCGCCTCACGGTCAAATCGGCCTCGCGCTCCTCGAAGCTCTGCTGCACGTTCTCCTGCACGCTCTGCGACAGGCCGTAGAGCGTAATGAAGCTTCCCACGGCAAGGGCCACGCCGAGCACCGTGAGAATGGAGCGCGTCGGCCTTCGCTTGAGATTGCGGAATGCGAGTCCAAGGTGGTTCATTGCGCGGGCTCCAACGCTTGAGCCTGGCTCTGCTCGTAAACAGCACCGTCCTTGATCTTGATCTGCCGGGTGCAACGCTTGGCATAGCTCGGCTCATGCGAAACCATGACGAGTGATGCCCCCCGGGTCTGCTTAAGCTCAAACAAGAGATCGAGAATCGCCTCCGCATTGACGCTGTCGAGGTTGCCGGTCGGCTCGTCGGCAAGGATCAGAGCCGGATTGTTGATGATGCTGCGGGCGATGGCGACGCGCTGCCGCTCGCCGCCCGAAAGCTCGTGCGGGAGATGCTTGGCGCGCTCGGAAAGCCCGACCGTCGCCAACGCCGTCTCGGCCCTGCGCCGGCGTTCGAAGCTGCCAAGGCCCGAGCCGAACATCGCCACCTCGATATTCTCCTGCGCGGTCAGGGTCGGAAACAAGTTGAACTCCTGAAACACGATGCCGATCTCGGAGCGCCTGAGGGCGGTCCATTGCTCCGGCGCGGTCACGGGCTCGTTTCGCCACAGGATACGACCCGCGGTCGGCACTCTAATGCCGCACAAAAGAAGGATCAGCGTCGACTTCCCGCTGCCGCTTGCCCCGACAATCGCCACCGATTCGCCTTCCGCGATCGTGAGGCTGACGTCCTTGAGGGCGACGATGCGCCCGTCGTCGAAACTGTGACCGACATGGTCGAGCGTGATGAGAGACTTGAGCGCCATGTTGTGTTTGCTCACTCGGCCGCGCGCTTGCGGATGAAGGCCATCAGCGCTTTGAAGTCGCCGTTGTTGCTCTTCAACACGTTGGTAAATTCCTGTCTCTGGGCCCCGACGGCGCTGCGCCCGTTGAGCAGAACATCGACGATGCGCCAGGACGGGCCATCGGGGCGCAACTTCCAGATCCAGGTTTGATCTTCCTTGCCGTCAACGGCGCGCCGGCTTGCCGCGAACTGATAGCCGTCCGCGGGCGGCCGGTGTCCGACAAAATTCAGTTTCGCGGTTTGGCCTTTGGTTGTCATGCGGCGAAGATAGGCGCTGATGACGTCCTCTTCGAATGCTTGCATGTATTCCTTCCGCTCGACCTCCGAAAACTGATCCCAATCGCCGCCCGCGGCTTCCCTGCCCATGGCGGGGATATCGAACGCCCAGGCGAGGAGGGCGCGGACCTTGTCGCGGGCGTCTTGTTCGGAGCCTGAGGAGCGGAAATCCGTCGACGCCTGATTCACGCGCTCGATGAAGTCACGAATCTCGCTATTGGTTTTGTCCTCGGCCGCTGCCGCATAAAGTGCCGGCCAGGCCAGGACAAGCGCAACAAGAATAACACCGGCTAGGCGCAAGAGCGGGCTCCCCCGTCAACCTGATAATACAGCCGCGAAAATCTCGGCGTCCCCTCAACATTCGTGAACGTCGCTCTCAGGAGCGCGTCACGATTCTTCTACTTGGTTGCTGAAAATGGTTTGACAAGATCGCACGCGCGCAGAATCGAACCTCTTATGCCGTTGGATGTTGAGATGAACAAACCTATCTAACACGGATAAGTCTATCTAAGACCGTAAGGAGAAACGCAGTGCGTGCGAATGAATCGGAGCGGAAGCGCGGCAGGGTGGGGCGCATCGGCTTGATCGCGCTTTGCCTCTTCTTGGTTGCGGTCACGATTTCGCTCCCTCCGCTCGGATCGGCGAAAGAGAAGGTGATCGACACCAAACAGGGCCAGATCAAGGTCGCCAGGGTGGCGAACGGTCTCGAACGGCCCTGGGGTCTCGCCTTTCTCCCCGATGGCCGGATGCTTGTGACGGAGAAGGGCGGAACTTTGCGGATCGTGGGCAAGGACGGCGCCGTCTCCGAACCCCTCAAGGGCGTGCCCAAGGTGATCGCCAAGGGCCAAGGCGGACTTCTCGACGTGGCGCTCGATCCCGCTTTCGCCGAGAACGGCCTCGTTTATTTGTCCTACTCGGAACCCGGCAAAGGCGGCGCGGGCACGGCGGTCGCGCGCGGCAAGCTCGGCGACGGCAGTCTCGAGAATGTGGAGGTTATCTTCAGTCAGAAGCCCAAGGTCGATAGCGGCAACCATTTCGGCTCGCGCCTCGCCTTCAGCCCCGACGGCACGCTGTTCGTCACGCTCGGCGACCGCCTCGCGTTCGATCCGGCGCAGGATTTATCGAGCCATATCGGCAAGATCGTGCGCATCAATCCCGACGGGTCGGTGCCGCAAGACAATCCCTTCGTGGGCCAGGAGGGCAAGCTGCCGGAAATTTGGTCGTATGGTCATCGCAACGTGCAAGGCGCAGCCATTCACCCCGAAACCGGTAAACTCTGGGAGACCGAGTTCGGCCCGCAGGGCGGCGACGAGCTCAACATCGCGGAAGCAGGCAAGAATTACGGCTGGCCGGTGGTGAGCTGGGGAAATCACTATAACGACGCCGACATTCCCGATCCGCCGACACATCCGGAATTCGCCGACGCCATCCGTCACTGGAACCCCGTGATCTCGCCATCGGGCATTACGTTCTACACGGCCGACGCCATTCCGGGCTGGAAGGGCAATCTCATCTTGAGCGGACTCTCGTCGGAATCGATCACCCGGCTTGAGCTCGACGGGGAGAAAGTCGTCGGCGAGGAGCGGATCGACATGGGCACGCGCATCCGCGACGTGGTGCAAGGCCCCGATGGCGCCATCTATGCGCTCACCGACAAGGGGGGCGAGATCTTGAAGCTTACCGCGGTTCGGTGAGCGTTCGCGGCGGCGCGGATCGCAATGGTCTCATGACACGACGCGGGCTCTCGATCGGATTCTTCGGCCTGTTCGGCCGGTCGGCAGAGTTGCGCGAGCTCGACAAGGCGCTCCGCTCCGTCGATCTCCACCCCAATCTCGTGCCCGAAGCCGTCAAGCTCGCTGCCGTCAACCTGCTCAGGGAGCAATCCCCGGATCGCGAGCTCGCGCCCGCCTCATACCGCGCGGCTGCCGAGATCATTGCCTATTGCATGACCGGTGCCGAGGCCTTCGCAAGCGCCAATGACGCAAAGCTTGCCGCCGAGGTTGAGGGGCGGATCGAGGCGGCGCTCGATCCCGGCACGAGCCTCGACGCCAAGCTCGTGCTCCTCACCCTGCACGCGCGGGTCATCCAGCCGAGCGTGGTCGCCGATTTTGGGCTGGAAAGCGCCGGTTGAATCTTTGGCCTGCGCCGCATAGTTGCCATACTGAAGCCGTCGATAGCTTCGCGACCTCCTTCCACCCGCTTGACCGGCCAATGCCCGCGATCATTTCCATCAAGAACGTGTCGAAGACCTACGCCACGGGCTTCGAGGCGCTCAAGAACGTCAGCCTCGACATCGAGAAAGGCGAGATCTTCGCCCTGCTCGGGCCGAACGGCGCGGGCAAGACCACGCTCATCAACGTCATCTGCGGGATCGTCACGCCAAGCGCCGGCAAGGTCAGCATCGACGGCCACGATATTGTCACCGATTACCGCGCGGCGCGGTCGGCGATAGGGCTCGTGCCGCAGGAGCTCACCGCCGACATGTTCGAAACGGTGTGGGCGACGGTCTCGTTCAGCCGCGGGCTGTGGGGGAAGTGGCCGAACCCAGATCGTATCGAGAGCGTGCTGAAGAGCCTCTCCTTGTGGAACAAGAAAGACTCGAAACTCATGACGCTGTCGGGCGGCATGAAGCGCCGGGTGCTGATCGCCAAGGCGCTGTCGCACGAGCCCACCATCCTTTTCCTCGACGAGCCGACCGCGGGCGTCGATGTCGAGCTGCGCAAGGACATGTGGGAGAATGTGCGAACGCTCCGCGACTCCGGCGTCACCATCATCCTCACGACCCACTACATTCACGAGGCCGAAGACATGGCCGACCGGATCGGCGTCATCAATAAAGGCGAGCTGGTGCTGGTCGAGGACAAGGCCGAACTGATGCACAAGCTCGGCAAGAAGCAGCTCACGCTCCAGCTGCATCACGCGCTCGACGCCATACCGGCCGAGCTTAACGGACACCATCTCGCGCTCGCGAATGGCGGGAGCGAGCTCGTCTATACCTACGACACGCAAGGCCCGCGCACCGGCATTACCGGATTGCTCACCGATCTCGCGCAAGCGGGGATCAGGTTCAAGGACCTCGACACCACACAGAGCTCGCTCGAGGACATCTTCGTCGATCTGGTGAGGCGCGACCGATGAACTTTCCGGCGATCGCGGCGATCTACAAGTTCGAGATGGCGCGCTGGGGACGAACGTTCCTGCAAAGCATCGTCTCGCCGGTGATCGCGACCTCGCTCTATTTCGTTGTGTTCGGCGCGGCCATCGGCTCGCGCATCACCGAGATCGAGGGTGTCCCATATGGGGTCTTCATCGTGCCCGGCCTCGTCATGCTCACGCTTCTCACCCAAAGCGTGGCCAACGCCTCGTTCGGCATTTACTTCCCGCGCTTCACCGGCACCATTTACGAGCTGTTGTCGGCGCCGATCTCGGCATTCGAGATCGTGATCGGCTATGTCGGGGCGGCCGCCACAAAATCGGTGCTTCTCGGCCTCGTGATCCTCGCAACCGCCTGGCTGTTCGTGCCGCTCAAGATCGCCCATCCCCTGTGGATGATCGGCTTCCTCGTGCTGACCGCAATCACCTTCAGCCTGCTCGGTTTCATCATCGGGCTGTGGGCCGACGGCTTCGAGAGGCTGCAACTCGTGCCGCTGCTCATCATCACGCCGCTGACCTTTCTCGGCGGCACGTTCTACTCGATCTCGATCCTGCCGCCGTTCTGGCAGACCGTCACGCTGTTCAATCCGGTGGTCTATCTCGTCAGCGGCTTCCGCTGGAGCTTCTATGAGATCGCCGATGTGAGCCCGGCTGTCAGCCTTCTCATGATTGGCGTGTTTCTCGCCATCTGCCTCGGCGCCGTGTGGTGGATTTTCAGGACGGGCTACAGGCTTAAGAGTTGAAGCCCAATATTTCGGGGCGCGCCGAGGCGATTTTCGGCAATTGTTCTGCGCTCTCCCCTCGTTTTTCGCGGCAATACCACCTATATTAGCTCTGTAGTTCGGCCGATCGCGGCTACGCAATGTTTTTCAATGCCCCGGAATTAGGCGTTCGACGAGAGGTTTTGTGCAATGACCACATTCGATTACAACGCTCTGGCCGAGCTTTATCCGGCACGGAGCTGGAAACGCAGTGCGGGGCGTGTGACTTACAAGCGCTTCGAGGTTGCCGCCGAGGCCGTTCGCTTCGCCATCGAGGAGCTTCCATCCGAGTTTCTTCTCGGCACCTATCTTGAGGTCGAAGAGGAAAGATTTGACGGAAGGCAAATCCGCTCGCTTTACGAGAGCGAGGACTATCCCCTGCCCCGCGGGCACGCGGATAGCGGGGAAGCGAAGCCGAAGTCAGCGTCGCGGAAGCGCAAGTGACCGGCGCTCGCAGGCTCAGAATGACGCCCGTGCAGACTTACGTCGCAGAGATGCAGACTTACGTCGCAGAGATTGAGGGCCGGGCGATCTTCGCCTTTCGCGCCGTCGATGACACCAACGCGCAAGCGTGGCTCGACGTCAATGCCGTCATGCGGCACGCGCTCGAGACGCTTCACAGCAATGGCCGCCGCATTTGGAACGGGCAAGCGCATATCCGCGCGCGCAAGGCGCGCCCCCATGAGGCGACGATTTGGAGCGATTTGAGCGGCGAGGTTGCGGTGGCGGACCCCGGTGAAGCAACGGACAGCATCACCGTGTGGCTGATCCCCACCTCGACGGGGCGCCACCTTCGCGACGCACCCTGAAACCAACGAGCCGCTCCCCGAAGGAAGCGGCTCTGATTTTACCGAGTCCGTGGTCCCGTTAAGGACTAAGCGACCTCGATCTTGCCAACGGCGGTCTTGCCGCTGCGGCTGTCTTGCTCGGTGTCAAAAGAAACCTTCTGACCTTCGACGAGCTGCGAGATGCCGGCGCGCTCAAGCGCCGTTGCATGCACGAATACGTCCTTGCCGCCGTCCTCCGGCTCGATGAAGCCGAAGCCTTTTTGCGTATTGTAGAATTTCACAGTGCCCTTGTTCACAGGGGTAGTCCTTTCGCTGTCGTCAGTGCGGTTGTGCTCAAGGCCGAGCAGAAGCGCGGCCCGAAGCGTGTTCGTCGATGTTTGGGAGGGTCTGAACGTGCGCCTGGCTAACAGCGAAGGCGTAACGGCCACATGGTCCGGCCAACCGTCGATAAGGCTTACATACGCGTTGAGCGTGGCTTTTACAAGGCCAAAGGTGCCCTCCTCGTAAACGGCTCGCATGCTAAGGTCGGCGCGATGAGGGGACATTCAGCCGACGGCAATCCGAGCACAGCAGCGGAAGCGCCGCAGCTTCGTCGCACGATCGGGCCGGTGCAGATGGCACTCTACGGCCTCGGCAGCATGCTTGGCGCGGGAATCTACGGGCTGATCGGCAAGGCCGCGGGGCAAGCCGGAAACGCCGTATGGCTTGCCTTTGTCGTCGCGCTCGTCGCCGCGTTGCTCACCGCGCTCTCCTACGCCTCTCTCGGCTCGCGTCATCCGCGCGCCGCCGGCGCGGCCTATGTCACCGAGCGCGCTTATGGCTTCGCGCTGCTGAGCTTCATGGTCGGGATCGCTCTCGTCTGCTCGGGGCTCACCTCGATCGCGACGCAGAGTCGGGTCTTCGCCGCCAACATCGCCGCCCTGTTCGGCCTGGAATTCATCCCGCTGTCATGGCTCGCGCTCGGGTTCCTTCTGGTTTTGACCGGCATCGTGTTCCGCGGCATCCGCGAGTCGATGTGGGTCAATGTGCTGTGCACGCTCATCGAAGCGAGCGGGCTCGTGCTCGTCATCGTCGCCGGCGCGTCCTATTGGGGCTCGGTCGATTATTTCGCGACCCCCGCGGTCGTGGGCGGCGACCCTGCGGCGCTGCTCATCATGCAGGCCTCCGTGCTCGCTTTCTTCGCCTTCATCGGTTTTGAGGACATGATCAACGTCGCCGAGGAGACGCGCGACCCCGAGCGCACGGTGCCGCTCGGGCTCATTCTCGCGATGGCCGGCGCCGCGCTGCTCTATATCGCGGTGGCGGTCACCGCCGTCTCGGTCGTGCCATGGGCCGAGCTTGCCGAGGCGCCCGGACCCATCACGGCGGTGATGGAGCGCGCGGCGCCCTCCATCCCGCCGGTCGTCTTCACCGCCATCACCCTGTTCGCAGTCGCCAACACCGCGCTCGTCAACTATGTCACGGCCTCGCGCCTGATCTACGGCATGGCGCGCCAGGGGCTGTTGCCCGCGCGCCTCGGCGACGTTCACGCCGCGCGGCGCACTCCGCATATCGCCGTCGCCGTGCTCTTTCTCGTGCTTGCGCCGCTCGCCCTTCTCGGCACGATCGCGGAGCTCGCCGCGGCGACCGTGCTCCTGCTGCTGCTCGTGTTCACGGTGGTCAATGGCGCGCTCTTCATCTTGAAGGGACGCAAGGACGAGAAAAAGGGGCGCTTCGAGATCCCACGCGCGATCCCAGCGCTCGGCGCCCTCACCTGCCTCATTCTGATCGTGGTCAGGGTGACGACGGGCGATTGGCGCGCGCCCGCGCTTGCCGGCGCGCTCCTGCTCGCCGCGTTCCTCCTGCATGTGGTGATGCAGCGGCGGCGCTAGGCCCTCGTCCCTGAGAGCCGGTGCGGCGGGTGGCGCAGATCGCCCCTTCGGTTCAGGCGGCGCACATAAGTGATCGTCGCCTCGGGGTGCTCGGCCTTTACGCGGAGCGCCGCGATCAAGGCATCCTCGGCTCGGACCACGAGCCGGTCGCCTCTTCCCTCCACGCTGATTCCGACCGTGAATTGCGACTGCACGCGAGAAGCTCCTCTGACAAGGCCAGTGACCGGAGCTCAGCCTAGCAAAAGCCGGAGCTTTCGCCCATGAGGAAAGGCTTGGCGCGTTCTTGGGTTTCGCGCTCCCGCTAGGGAAGGGCGCCGCCAAAACCCGCGGAGGGAGCGGGCGAGGCCGAGCCGACGGTGCTTGGCTTCGGTTGCTGCTTCGGCTTGGGCTTTGCCTCGGCGCTGACCTCGGCATTGTCGGCAACGGCTTCCGGCTTCGTCTGTTTGCCGAGGACCGCGGCGGCCACGCCGGCATCGAGGGCATACACGTCGTTGAAGCTTTGCAGCTTGCCTTCAGCATCGGCCGAGAGCGTGAAATAGGTCGTGTGCACCGGCACGCGGTTCTTGATCGAGACGCCGCTATTGTAGCCCTTGGCCAGCAGCTTATCGATTTCGGCCTGCGGCACGCCGCTGTCTTCGGCGAGGATGATCGCGGCAACCTTGCCCGGATTGGCGACGCGCGGGCAATGATGACCTTCGGCGCGGACCTGCAGCTGCAACAGCTCGCGCTTGATCGTGTCGTGCATATAGACCGAGTGCCGGTTGGGGTAGAGGAATTTCACCTTGCCGAGCACGTTCTTCGGCCCCGGCGCCTGGGTGAAGCTGATCGCGCCCATGTTCACGGTGTTCCAATTGATCGAGCTCGGGCTGACGCGCTTGCCGTTATAATTCACGTTGAGCTCGTGCTGCTTGAGGAACGAGCTGCCGCCGCCGAACATGCCGCCCCCGCCCCGCAAGCGCGGCAGAAGATCTTCGCGGATGATGGTCGAAGGGACCGTCCATTCCGGATTGAACACGATCGACTTCAAGTCGGCGGAGAAGATCGGCGTGGCATAGACCGGCTTGCCGACCACGACCTTCTCCGCGTGGATCGTCTTACCGTTCTTGACGATATAGGCCATGTACTCCGGAATATTGATCTGCACGTAAAGCGCGCCGAGGTCCTCGGGCATCCAGCGCCAACGCTCCATGTTGATGAGGATCTTCTGCGTGTTGCGCGGCTTTGCGCCTGCCTCGGCTTCCGCGCGCGCCTTGAGCAGCGCCTGCCGCAGGCGCTGGAACTGCTCGTGCTTCGGATGCAGCGACTGGAGATAGAGGTCGGGCGCGTTAGCTTCGGCGATCTCGGCGAGCACGGTCTTCGGATCGCGGAAGGTCGGCCGCATATCGTTATTCTTGAGCTTGTCGGGGTCCGTCCGGCCGCCGCGGGCGTAGCGCGCATATTTCAGCACCGCGAGACTGAGCTCGATCTCGGCCAGCGCCTGCTCATCCATCGAGGCCGGAAGCTTGCCGGCCGAGGGCAGCGAGAAGGCGGCGCTGGCGAGGCCCCAATCATCGGCCTCGAGGATCTCGTCGATGGCGGCCTGGCCCTCGCCCGAGAATCCCATATCCGTCATCCAGACCGGCTCGCTCCGGCTGTTGTAGAAGGCTTCGGCCGCGGCAATGTCCTCGGCCGAGGCGTTGCGGCGAATTGCGGGATCGGCGAGCTTGGCGCGAATGGATTCGACGATGGGCATGGCCGCGGCCGGGATCGGGACGGTCTGAACCGTCGTCGTGGCGGGCGCGGTATCGGCAGGTTGAGTTGCGTCATCGGCAGGGGCGGTCGCCTGTGCGGCAGGCTCGGCCGGAGCGGGCATGGAGGTATCTGGTTTCGCGGATTCGGCGGGAGCGGCACCCCCCGCATTTGGAGCGTCAGCGTCTTCAGCGGCCGCTGTCGCTTGTGCGAAAGCAGACGTTGCGATCACTGCATCGAATAGGAGAATTGGGGAAGCCGCGGCAAGGGCGGCTACCCAGAACCGACCACGCATCTCCCAACCCCTCGTACCCAGCCAATAGGTTAATCCGAGACGCGCGCGAGGGCCAACAGGATTCACTTCACGCGAGCGGAAGAGCGGCGGCCGCGACGGGTGCTGGGACGGTTTTGACAGGCTCTCCAAGGCCATGGCCGCTCTGCCTCAGGCCTTTGAACTTGCCCTTCGATGCCCTATACTCCGTCTGAGAATAGCTCCGGTGGCAGGGCCTTGCGCCGGATGTTTTAACGACCCATATATGCTCATTATGAGCATTAACGGCAGCGGAGATCATTCGATGACGAGGCTTCAACACGGCTCTCCCCTTGTTGCGCGCAAAGCCGAGGTGGCGCTGCCGCCGAGCCTCTTGCCCGACCTCGCCTATACGCCCGAGGTCGCGCGCGAGACCGCGCATCTCTACGAGCGCGTCGCGCGCGTCATCCCGCCGATCGAGTGGCCGGGCTTCGCCCCCTACATCAAGGCCATCAACGAGCTCAAGCGCGCGCGCAATGCCGTGGTGCTCGCGCACAACTACATGACGCCGGAAATCTTCCATTGCGTCGCCGACGTCGTCGGCGACTCGCTTCAGCTTGCGCGCGAGGCGGCCAAGACCGACGCCGACATCATCGTCCAGGGCGGCGTGCATTTCATGGCCGAGACCTCCAAGCTGCTCAATCCCGACAAGATGGTGCTGATCCCCGACCTCAAGGCCGGCTGTTCGCTCGCCGCCTCCATTACCGGCGCCGACGTGCGCGCCTTGCGCGAGGCTTATCCCGGCGTGCCCGTCGTCACCTATGTCAACACTTCGGCCGAGGTGAAGGCCGAGTCCGATATTTGCTGCACCTCGTCGAACGCGGTGCGCGTCGTCGAGTCGCTTGGCGCGAAGCGCGTGATCCTCATCCCCGACGAGTATCTCGCCAAATGGGTGGCGACGCAGACCTCGGTCGAGATCATCACCTGGAAGGGCCATTGCGAGGTGCACGAGCGCTTCACCGGCGAGGAGCTTCGCGCCTATCGCGAGTCCGACCCCGGCGTGAAGATCATCGCGCACCCCGAATGCGCGCCCGACGTGCTCAAGGAGGCCGACTTCACCGGCTCGACCTCCGGCATGATTAAGTGGGTCCATGACCACCAGCCGTCGAAGGTGCTGCTCGTGACGGAATGCTCGATGAGCGATAACGTCGCCGTCGAGGCGCCGAACGTCGCCTTCGTGCGGCCGTGCAACCTCTGCCCGCACATGAAGCGGATCACGCTGCCGAAGATCCTCGAGAGCCTCGTGTTCCTCAAGGAGGAGGTCACGATCGATCCCGCGATCGCCGCGCGCGCGCGCGCCTCCGTCGAGCGCATGATCAACCTCAACCACTGACGTTTGCGGCGAAGAGTACTTCGATGACAGTGCACGTTCAGCTCCCGGCAAAGGCGCATGAAGGGATTGTGGTGGTCGGCGCCGGGCTTGCCGGGCTGTTCACCGCGCTCAAGCTGGCACCACTCCCGGTCACCGTCATTTCGGCGGCGCGGTTCGGCGAGGGCGCTTCGAGCCTGTGGGCGCAAGGCGGCATCGCCGCGGCGCTTGCCGAAGGCGACACCGCCGAAGCTCATGCCGCCGACACGATCGGCGCCGGGGCCGGTATCGTCGATGACAAGATCGCGCTTCTGATGGCGCGCGAAGCGCGCGGGCGCATCGAGGACCTGCTCTTCTACGGCGTGCCGTTCGACAGAGACCTTGCAGGCCATCTCGCGGTCGGCCGCGAGGCCGCGCATGGCAGGAACCGCATTCTCCACGTCAAAGGCGACACGGCCGGACGCGCCATCATGCATGCGCTGACCGAAGCCGTCAGGCGGACGCCGTCGATCACCGTGCTGGAGGGTTTTTCCGCACGCGATCTGGTGCTAAGCGACGGCCGTGTTCGCGGCATCGCGCTTGCGCCTGCCGATAGCACGCGGGCAGAAGGCATCGTCCTCCCCGCCAGCGCCGTCGTTCTCGCCACCGGCGGCGCCGGTCAGCTCTATTCCGTGACCACCAATCCGCGCGAAGCGCGCGGCGACGGCATCGCCATTGCGGCGCGGGCCGGCGCCGTGATCGCCGATGCGGAGTTCGTGCAGTTCCATCCGACGGCCATGAATATCGGCCGCGACCCCGCCCCTCTCGCCACCGAGGCGCTCCGCGGCGAGGGCGCGCTTCTCATCAATGCGCGCGGCGAGCGCTTCATGCGCGCGGTGCATGACGACGCCGAGCTCGGGCCCCGCGACGTGGTGGCTCGCGCCGTCTATCGTGAGGTCATGAGCGGGCGCGGCGCCTTCCTCGACTGCCGCAAGCTGGGCAAGACGCTGGTCGAGCATTTCCCGACCGTGGTGGCTGCCGCCCGCGCGGCCGGCATCGATCCGTCCCGCGAGCCGATCCCGGTCGCTCCAGCCGCCCATTACCACATGGGCGGAATTCTTACCGACGCTTGCGGACGGAGCACAATCGACGGGCTTTGGGCTTGCGGCGAGGTGGCCTCGACCGGCGCGCATGGCGCAAACCGGCTCGCCTCCAACTCCCTGCTCGAGGCCGTGGTGTTTGGCGCGCGCGCGGCCAAGGATATCGCGTCGTCTTGGGCGCCCACGCGGCTCAAGGCGGTACGGCACGAGCCGTCCGCGTCGTTCGCGGGCAAGAGCGAAAGCAGCGACGGCGCCGAGCGGACGCTTCGCCTGGCCATGACCGAAGGGGCCGGCGTCGTCCGCGACGAGGCTTCCATCCGAAGCGCGCTTGCCGCCATCGCCGGGCTCGAGCGCGCGAACGCGGGTGACAAGCGGCTCGCCAACATGCTTACCACCGCAAAGCTGATCGCGGCGGCAGCGTTTCAGCGCAAGGAGAGCCGCGGCGCGCATTTCCGCAGCGATCATCCGCTGCCCGAGATGCGCTTCGCCAAGCGGAGCTTTCTCACGCTCGAAAAGGCCGAAGCCATCGTGCGGGCCGCGACCGAGACAGCCGCGCCGGCGCGTCGGCTTCGCGCCGGCGCCGCCCGCAACGCGCTGCACGCATGAGCGCGAAAGCGCCCTTCCCGCTTGCCTTGCGGCCGGGACTGGTGGAACGCGCCGTTTCGGCCGCGCTCGAGGAGGATCTCGGCGACGCGGGGGATATCACCACTGACGCGATCATCGCGGCCGATGCGACCGGAGAGGCGGCGATCGTTGCGCGGCAAGAGGGCGTGATCGCGGGGCTCGATCTTGCCGAGGCCGCCTTCAAGGCGCTCGATCCGGGGGTCCGCTTCACGCGGCTCGTCAACGATGGCGAAAGCGTCGCGGCAGGCGCCACGATTGCGACCGTTGCCGGTAAGACCCGCGCGCTCCTGACCGGCGAACGCACCGCGCTCAACTTTCTCGGCCGCCTGAGCGGCATCGCCACGCTGACCGCATCCTACGTCAAGGCCGTTGCAGGCACAGGCGCGCGCATCGCCTGCACGCGCAAGACGACGCCGGGATTGCGCGCGCTGGAGAAATATGCGGTCAGGGCCGGAGGCGGCATCAACCACCGTTTCGGTCTCTATGACGCGGTCTTGGTCAAGGACAACCATATTGCCGCTGCCGGCGGTCTTTCGGGAGCGCTCGCGCGGCTGAAATCGAAAGTCGGCCATTCGGTCAGAATCGAAGTCGAGGTTGATACGCTCGATCAGCTCGCCGAGGCGTTGAAGTTTCCCATCGACGCGGTCCTGCTCGACAATATGGATGTCGGCACGCTGCGCAAAGCAGTGAAGCTCGTCGCCGGACGGGTCGCGACCGAAGCGTCCGGCGGCGTGACGCTAGAGAATGTAAGGGAAATCGCCTTGACCGGCGTCGATGTGATCTCGGCCGGCGCGCTTACTCATTCGGCGCGAAGCCTAGACTCATCGCTTGAGTGGAAGCGCTAGAGCCGTTCCCGGCCGCCGAGGCCGAGACGAGCGACACGGCCGGTGTCAGCGTGAACAACGTGGGCGAAGATTCCGGCGGATGCTCGATGGCCTGCGGGGACGCCGACGCCTCGACGAGATAGGGCTGCTCGTTCCGCTTCTTGTAGAAGATGTGGCGGCCGATCGTATCGATCCGGCTCATGCTGCCGGCCCAGTCCGGCCGCACGTAGTCTGCGTGGTAGTAGGTCGAGTAGCCGACCTCGGGGAGCCAAAGCTCGCCCTTGGTGATGCGCCTGGCGATATCTTGGGCTTGGGCCCATTGCGCGTCGTTGCGCGGAATGTCGGTCTTGCCGTCGCAGGCAAAGGAGAACTGACAGCCCGGATTCATCTGACCTTGGTAGACGACGCCGCAAATCGTCTCGGGGAAGAGCGGGCTTCTCACCCGGTTGAGAATCACCTGGCCGACGGCGACCTGGCCGCGCACCGGCTCCCCGCGCGCCTCGAAGTAAATGGCGATGGAGAGGCAACGGCGTTCCCGCGCCTCGAACTCGGCCTGGCTCTCGCCTTGATAGCGGAAGTTCAGCGCATCGGGCGTCGGGCGATAGGCGATGTCCTCGGGCGAAGGCCGCAAGGAATTCGTGTCGAAGCTCGTGGCGGCGGCCATCATCAGGAGCGAGGTATCGGGCCCGCCCACAGCATTGCCGAGCGATACCACCGATTTGAGCCGGTCGGATTTGCCCCCGGCGCTAACCTCGCTCCGGCGCGAGACCGCGCCGGTCACGGCCGGATCGCCGCCGACGCTTGCGGTCATCAGTTGTCTGCTAGCGGGGGTGACCGCGCTGCGCGCGATGGAATGGTCAGCCCTCGGCTCCTTGCCGCGCGCGCGGAACAGCGGCGCAACCTCGCGCGGAAGGCGCTCAGGCGCGGCGAGCGCAAGGTGCGTCAGGGGCTGGTCCGAACCCTTGCCCGAGAGATAAAGCTCGATCTGGAACGCGACCGGGTTGCCGGGCACGGCGGCGACATAGCCGAGCGCAATAAGGGGGAGCGGCACCAACGCAGCGACGGTGTGCCACATCCGACGAGGCAAGCGTCGGCCCATTTTCCCTCCAGTTCCCCGTACGTCCGCAGGAATTTAGGCGACGCGCTCGCCTTGCTTCCCGCTACGACTCATGCCGTAGGCGCGCGCCTACGCCGTGAGGCGTCCCCAATCCGTCACCAGGCAAAAATGGTGGGAATTCAAGATTTTAGTTGTAGTCCCCCACCGGTTTTCGGCCCGGTCTTCCGTCTCATTACCTTAACCCTGCCCGATAAATTAGAGCAAAATGTGGTCAGCGGCAACTTACCCACCAGTTGTCAGGGGGAAGCTCTAAGGATCGGTTACCGAGCCCCAAGCGCGGCCTGGGCGGCGGCGAGGCGGGCAACGGGCACCCGGTAGGGCGAGCAGGACACGTAGTTCAGCCCGAGCCGCTCGCAAAAGCGGATCGTCTCGGGGTCGCCGCCATGCTCGCCGCAAATCCCCATCTTGAGGTCGGGGCGGGTCCGGCGCCCGCGCTCAGCGGCGATCTCCATCAATTCCGCCACCGCTTTGTCGAGGGTGATGAAGGGATCGTGCTGGATGATCCCCTTATCGACATAGTCGCCCAAGAACCGCCCGGCATCGTCGCGGCTGAGCCCGAACGTGGTTTGCGTCAGATCATTGGTGCCGAAGGAGAAGAACTCGGCGCTCTCGCCGATCTCTCCCGCCATCAGGCAGGAGCGGGGCAATTCGACCATCGTACCGACCGAATAGGCGAGATTGGTGCCCCGCTCCTTCTCGACCTCGCGGGCAACACCGGCGATCCGCCCCTTGACGAGATCGAGCTCGCCCTTAGCCACGACGAGAGGCACCATGATCTCGGGGATGACCCGTTCATGCAGGGCCTGGCCCGCCTCGATGGCCGCCTCGAAGATCGCGCGCGCCTGCATCTCGACAATCTCCGGGTGACTCACCAAGAGCCGCGATCCGCGCTGGCCGAGCATGGGGTTGAACTCGCTGAGCGCCCCAATCCGCCGGCGCAATCGCGCAACGCTCACGCCCATGCCGGCGGCAACCTCGGCGATGACGTCGTCGCCGTGAGGCAGAAATTCATGCAAAGGCGGATCGAGCAGGCGAATGGTCACCGGCAAACCCGCCATGATCTCGAACAGCTCGACGAAGTCCTGACGCTGCGCCGGCAGAAGCTTGGCGAGCGCGCGTCGGCGCCCATCGGTATCCTCGGCAAGGATCATCTCGCGCATGGCGAGGATGCGCGTTTCCTCGAAGAACATGTGCTCGGTGCGGCAAAGCCCGATGCCCTGCGCGCCAAAGGCGCGCGCCTGGCGCGCGTCGGCGGGCGTATCGGCATTGGCGCGCACTTGCAGCCGGCGAAAGCCGTCGGCCCACGCCATCAGCGTGTTGAAGTCTTCCGACAGAACCGGCTCACGCATCGGCACGCGGCCGTTGATGATCTGGCCGGTGGAGCCGTCGATCGTCACCACCTGGCCCTTGTGCAGAAGCACGCCGCCGGCGGAAAGCGTCTCGCGGTCGAGATCGATCACGACCGAAGAGGCGCCGACCACGCAGGGTCTGCCCATCCCGCGCGCGACCACGGCGGCATGGCTCGTCATGCCGCCGCGCGTGGTGAGAATCCCGAGCGCGGCATGCATGCCCTGCACGTCCTCGGGCGAGGTCTCGACGCGGGCGAGGATCACGTTGTGGCCTTGCGCCTTGAGATGCACCGCCTCGTCGGCATCGAAGAC
>CAYMJW010000010.1:0-32149 GCA_964390455.1 uncultured Methyloceanibacter sp.
TACGGCCAGAGCTTCGACGTTCCCGATCTCCCCGACTTTGTGTTGCCGATCGGCAAGGCGCGCGTGGCGCGTAGCGGGCAGCACGTCACCATCGTCTCCTACTCGCGCGGCGTGGCTTATGCGCTCGATGCCGCCAAACGTCTTTCGGAGGAAGGTATCGAGGCTGAAGTGATCGACCTTCGCACGCTGCGCCCGCTCGACGCGGAAACGGTGCTTGCCTCGGTGCGCAAGACCAATCGCCTGGTCACGGTCGAGGAGGGCTGGCCCGTCTGCTCCATCGGTACCGAAATCTGCGCGCGCGTCGCCACCGAGGCCTTCGATCATCTCGACGCGCCACCGCTCAAGATTACCGGCGCCGACGTGCCGATGCCCTACGCGGCAAATCTCGAGAAGCTTGCGTTACCCTCGGTGGACCAGATCATCGCCGCGGTAAAGTCGGTCTGTTACCGGACGTGAAGCCCATGGCCGAAGCCCCCATGACCTGGAAGACGGGCGGGTGTCATTGCGGCGCGGTGCGCTTCGAGGTGCTAGCGCCCGACGCGGTCGAGGCGAGAGAGTGCAACTGCTCGATCTGCCGCATGACCGGCTATCTCCATCTCATCGTCGCACACGAGCGTTTCCGTCTGGCGAAGGGCGCCGGCCAAATCGCGACCTACACATTCAACACCGGCACGGCCAAGCATCACTTCTGCTCCGTCTGCGGCGTGAAGAGTTTCTACGTGCCGCGCTCGAAGCCCGACGGCTATAGCGTCAATCTCCGCTGCCTCGACGACGGTGAGGTGCGCGTTTCCGGCACTGTCCCGTTCGATGGGCGGCATTGGGAACAGGCCTTCGCCGCGGCGCAAGGGAAGGTGTGAGCCATGCCCACGCCGATCCTCATGCCGCAGCTCTCGCCGACCATGGAGGAGGGGACACTCGCCAAGTGGCACGTGAAGGAGGGCGACGCCGTCAAGAGCGGCGACCTGGTGGCAGAGGTCGAGACCGACAAGGCGACCATGGAGGTCGAGGCGGCAGAGGACGGGGTGATCGAGAAATTGCTTCTGGCCGAAGGCACCGAGCATGTCCCGGTCAACCATCCGATCGCGCTCCTGCGCGTCGAGGACGAGGTCGCCGCCACGGCCGCGCCACAGCCTGTCGCCACCGCTCAAGCGGACCGCGCGACCGCTGCATCGAACGAAGCAGTCGCCGCGCCGCGCGCGGTCAATGACGGCTCCGCCGAGGCGGTGCTGCACCGGATCGCCGAGCAGATCAGGCGAAACGGAAGGGGCGATCACGACGGCGCCCGCATCTTCGCCTCGCCGCTGGCGCGACGGCTCGCGCGCGAGCTTGGGCTCGAGCTCCGCAGTCTCAACGGCTCGGGCCCGCATGGCCGCATCGTCAAGGCCGATGTCGAGCGCGCCGCGCGCGACGGCATTCGGCAAGCCGGGCCCGCCGCGGCGGCAGCGCCTGCGCCACAGCCAACCGGACAAGCGGCCGAGCCCCGCGCGCAGGACCTCGTCACGCGGCGCGAAGCGCCGGGGCCGCGCGGCCTCTCCGACAGCCAGGTGCTCGCGCTCTATCAGCCCGGGTCATACGAGATCGTGCCGCATGACACGATGCGGAAAATTATCGCCGAGCGGCTCACTCTGGCGAAGCAGACCATCCCGCATTTCTACCTCTCCATCGATTGCGATCTCGAGGCGCTGCTCGCCGCCCGCGCCCGATTGAATGCGCTTGCCCCGAAAGAGGGCCCTCGGGCCTTCAAGCTCTCGGTCAACGATTTCATCATCAAGGCCATGGCCATGGCGCTGCAATCGGCTCCTGCCGCGAACGCGAGCTGGACCGACCAGGGCATTTTGCGCCATCGCGCGTCCGACATCGCGGTCGCCGTCGCGCTCGAAGGCGGCGGCCTGTTTACGCCGGTGATCCGCGACGCCGAGGTCAAGAGCCTGTCGGAGATCTCGAACGAGATGCGCGATCTCGCCGCCCGCGCCCGCTCGAAACGCCTAGCGCCGCACGAATACCAGGGCGGCTCAACCACCATCTCCAATCTCGGCATGTATGGCATTGACCGCTTCGACGCCGTCATCAACCCGCCGCAAGCCTCGATCCTCGCCGTCGGGCGCGGCGAGAAGCGCCCCGTGGTCAAGGACGACGCGCTCAAGATCGCCACGATGATGAGCGCGACGCTGTCGGTCGATCACCGCGTCATCGACGGCGCGCTCGGCGCCGAGTTGCTCGCCGCCTTCAAGGCCCACATCGAAGACCCGGTGACCATGCTGGTGTAGGCTTCCGCGCATGGAACCAGAGATCGTCTTCAGGCCCGCCACCATCGCCGACGCTTCGGCGCTTGCCGTGCTGGTCGATATCGCCGGCGAAGGCATGCCGGCCTATATGTGGAGCACGCTCGCCGCACCCGGCCAGTCGCTGCTTGAGTTTGGACGCGAGCGCGCCCAGCGCGACACCGGCGGCTTTTCCTGGCGCAACGCCGTGGTCGCGGAGATGGACGCCGAGGTTGCCGCTTGTCTCGTCGGCTACCTGCTCGACGATCCTTATGACCTTGGCGTCCTCGCCGAGACGCCCGAGATCGTCCAGCCGCTGGTCAAGCTCGAGGCCCAGGCGCCCGGCTCCTGGTATGTGAACGTGCTCGCCACGTTTCCCGAGTTTCGCGGGCTCGGCATCGGGACGGCGCTGCTTGAGATCGCCGAGAGCAATGGAAGCGAGGCGGGCGCGCCTGCTGTGAGCGTCATCGTCGGAAGCTGGAACGAGGAGGCCGCGCGCCTCTATGGCCGCGCGGGCTATGAAGCGGTCGCGAGCGAGCCCGCCATCCCTTTTCCCGGCAATAACCGGGAAGGCGACTGGGTCTTGATGGCAAAGTCGCTTGTGAACGGCGCCTGATGGAAAGCATCATACAAAGGCCTGGCGCCCGGCTCGCGCTTGGACTGCTGGCGGCAGGAGCGCTCTCATTTCTGGCGGGCCTTGCCTTCGCGCTGGCGATCGGGTTCATCCCCTGCCGGGGCGAGGGGCTTCCCTGCAAGATCGACGAGGCCATCGGCGCCTACGCCGTGATAATCTGGGCGATCCTCGGACCCATCATCTTCGGTGTGACGCTGTTCATCGCGCGCAATCGCACCGCGCTTGCCGGCGCCATGGCGGTCCTCTTGGTGCCTCCCCTCGCCATCTTCCTCATCACCCAGAGCGAGCATGCGCTCTATCTTGGCTTCGAGCCCGAGCGCCAGATGAGGACCTTCCTTGTGGCCCTCGTGCCTCCGGCTTTGACTGTGCTCGTGCAATATCTCATGCTGCGCCTCGTGGTTCCGCGGGCACAGATACAATCGCAATGACCGGGACACGTTTCGATCTCGCCGTTATCGGCGCCGGACCTGGCGGCTATGTCGCCGCCATCCGCGCAAGCCAGCTCGGCATGAAGACGGCGATCGTCGAGCGCGAGCATCTCGGCGGCATTTGCCTCAACTGGGGCTGCATTCCGACCAAGGCTCTGCTCCGCACCTCGGAGCTCTTCCAGGCGATGCGGCATGGCTCTGCGTTTGGGCTCGACGCCGACAATGTCCGCTTCGACCTTGCCCGCGTGGTCGAGCGGAGCCGCAAAGTGGCCGACCGGCTGTCGAACGGCGTCGCCTATCTCATGCGCAAGAACAAGATCGCCGTGATCGACGGAACGGCGCGGCTGATGGGGCAGGGGCGCATCGCCGTCACGGGCAAGTCGGGCGCGCCGCTGCCTGAGATCGAAGCCGCGCATATCATCATAGCGACAGGCGCCCGCGCCCGGACCTTGCCGGGACTCGAGCCCGACGGCAGCCTGATCTGGACCTACCGTGAGGCGATGGTGCCGCAGAGCTTCCCGAAATCGCTTCTCATCATCGGCTCAGGCGCCATCGGCATCGAGTTCGCGAGTTTCTATCGAAGCCTCGGCAGCGAGGTGACCGTGGTCGAGATGCTTCCGCGCATTCTCCCGGCCGAGGACCCGGAGATTTCGGGGCTGGCGCGCAAGGCGCTCGCGAAGCAGGGGATCGCCATCCATACCGACACGCGCGTCGAGCGTCTGGTCAAGGACACCGACAGCGTGACCGCGCAGCTCACAAAATCCGATGGCGGTTCCCAGGCGCTGACCGCGAGCCGCGTCATCCTTGCCATCGGCATCACCGGCAATGTCGAAGGGCTCGGGCTCGAAGGGCAGGGGGTGAAGGTCGAGAAGGGTCACATCGTCGTCGATGAATGGTTCAACACCGGGGCCCCCGGCCTCTACGCGATCGGCGACGTGGCAGGGCCTCCCTGGCTCGCGCACAAAGCAAGCCACGAGGGCGTGATCTGCGTCGAGAAGATCGCCGGCATCGACGGCGTGCATCCGCTCGACCACACCGCCATCCCAAGCTGCACGTATAGCGCGCCGCAAGTTGCGAGCGTCGGCATGACCGAAGAAGCCGCGCGGGCGGCGGGCCACGAGTTGAAGATTGGCCGTTTCCCCTATTCGGCCAACGGCAAGGCGATCGCGCTCGGGGAGACAGAGGGCCTGGTCAAGACGATCTTCGACGCCGGATCGGGCGCGCTGCTCGGCGCCCACATCATCGGCGCCGAAGCGACCGAGCTCATTCATAGCCTCGTAATCGCCAAAACCCTGGAGACAACCGAGGCCGAATTGATGGCAGCCATCTTCCCCCACCCGACATTGTCGGAGATGATAGGCGAATCGGTGCTCGACGCTTACGGCCGCGCGCTCCATATCTAGGACGCCGGCAGCAGGGGAGGGGCCCCGATCAACCTTGGAGAAGCAACAATGAGCATTATCTACTTTCTCATCGTGGGTCTGATCGCCGGCGTGATTGCGTCCTACGTCATGGGCCGCCAACAGGACCTCTTGATGAACCTCTTGATCGGCGTCGTCGGCGCCGTGGTCGGCGGCCTGCTGGCCAACTTGCTGGGGATTGCCGCCTATGGCCTGCTCGGCCAGATTGTCGTCGCCACACTTGGCGCCATTTTGTGCATTTGGGTTTGGCTCCGCGTACGCTGACGGCGAAGCGGCAACAGGGACTCGTGTGAGGAGGTCGAGAATGGACAACGCGCAAACATTGTTCGCCATGCCCGGCGTGGGCTTCATCGGCATGCTGGTCATCGGCATCATCGCCGGCTACGTCGCCGAGAAGGTCACCGCGAGCGACCACGGCCTCCTCACCAATCTTCTCGTTGGCATCGCCGGGTCCTTCGTCGGCGGCAATCTGGCCTCAGTTCTGAATGTGGAGTTCTATGGCTGGGTCGGCAATTTGATCGTGGCGTCGATCGGCGCCATTCTCATCTTGTGGATCTGGCGTGCTATCAGAGGTCCGTCGGTTTGAGGCCTGAGCTTAGAGTCTCTTCATGGTGACCTTGATCGAGCGTTCGGATCGGGAACCGGCACGCCCGCGCCATCCCGAGAAGGCGCGGCTGCCCGATACGCCGGTTGTCAAGAAACCGGACTGGATCCGCGTGCGGGCGCCGGGCGCGCACGCCTTCCAGGCGACGCGCTCGATCCTGCGCGATCATCGCCTCACGACCGTGTGCGAGGAGGCGTCGTGCCCCAATATCGGCGAGTGCTGGGCCAAGCGCCACGCGACCTTTATGATCTTGGGCGACACCTGCACGCGGGCTTGCGCCTTTTGCAATGTACGGACCGGCAAGCCCGGTGCGCTCGATCCTGACGAGCCCGCGCGGGTGGCGGCGGCGGTCGCGGCGCTCGATCTCGCCCACGTCGTTGTGACCTCGGTCGATCGCGACGATCTCGCCGACGGCGGGGCGGGGCATTTCGCCGCCACCATTGGTGCCATCAGGGCGGCGCGGCCGGCCGCGAGCATCGAGGTCTTGACCCCGGACTTCATGCGCAAGGACGGCGCGCTCGAAATCGTGCTCGATGCCGCGCCCGACGTGTTCAACCACAATGTCGAGACCGTGCCCGCGCTCTACCGGCGCATTCGTCCCGGCGCCGACTATCGCCATTCGCTATCGCTGTTATCGCGCGCCAAGGCGCTCCGCCCCGATCTCTTCACCAAATCCGGCATGATGGTGGGCCTGGGCGAGACGGAAGCCGAGGTTATCGCGGTGATGGACGACCTTCGCGCCGCGTCCGTCGATTTCCTCACCATCGGGCAATATCTTCAGCCAACCCGGAAGCACGCGGCCATCGACCGCTTCGTGAAGCCTGAGGAATTCGCGTCTTACAAGCGGATCGCCGAGGACAAGGGCTTCCTGCTCGTGGCGTCGAGCCCGTTGACCCGTTCCTCCTATCACGCCCCGGAAGACTTCGCCCGGCTCAAGGCGGCGCGGCGCGCCGCGCACGGCGCTTAGGGCAGCGCACCGGCGAAAACGTCATGCATGTCTATGAAACCACCCACCCCGTGGCGCATTCGGCCGATGACATGTTCGCGCTCGTCGCGCGCGTCGAGGACTATCCGAAATTCCTGCCGCTCTGCGAGGACCTCGCGATCAAGCGCCGCGAAGTGCGCGACGGCAAAGAGGTGATCGTCGCCACCATGACGGTCGGCTACGGCCTGATCCGCGAAAGCTTCACCACCAAGGTCCATCTCGACCGCGCCGCCCGCAGGATTCTGGTCGAGTACCTCGATGGCCCGTTCACGTTTCTGGAGAACCGCTGGCATTTTCAGCCCAATGGCAGCCACGCCTGCGCGGTTGAATTCTATATCGCGTACGCCTTCAGCTCGCGCCTGTTCGAGCGGCTGGTGGGGCGGCTCTTCGCCAAGGCTGTGGAACGCTATACGACCGCGTTCGAGGCCAGGGCCGATGTCGTCTATGGGCGGAACGCGGAAGCGCTCGCTTCACACCAGTGACAGCAGGAGATCGAGCGCGCGTTCAACGCTCCGCCGCCTGATCTCCGTCCTGCCGAGATCACCGAAGGCGACGCATTCGCTTTGCATCGGCTGATCGCGCCTTCCGGCCGCAAAGCAAACAAACCCGACCGGCTTCTCGTCTGTGCCGCCATCGGGCCCGGCAACTCCGGTGACGGCGACGGCGAGGCTCGCATGCGAATGGGTGAGCGCGCCACCGGCCATGGCCCGCGCCACGTCCTCGCTCACGGCGCCGTGGCGCTCGATCAGCCAGAACGGCACGCCGAGCATCTCGCTCTTGGCGCTGTTCGAGTAGGTCACGAAGCCGCGCTCGAACACAGCCGAAGAGCCCGGGATGGCGGTGAGGGTCGCGGCGATGAGCCCTCCAGTGCAGGATTCGGCGGCCGTCACCGTTTCGTTCCGGGCGCGGCAGGCATCGAGGAGCTTCGCCGCCTGGGCCAGAAGCTTCGCGTCGATTTCGATACGATTCGTCATGGCAGGCTGACCGTTGCCGTCGCCATCGCCGCGATCCCTTCGCTTCTGCCGATAAAGCCGAGCCCTTCATTCGTGGTGGCCTTGATGCTCACCTGCGTGAGGTCGAGCCCGAGCATGCCGGCGATGCGCGCCCGCATCTGGTCGCGGTGTGGCCCGATGCGCGGGCCCTCGCAAATGAGCGCGATATCGACATGCACGATTCTGCCGCCGCGCCGTTCGATCCTCGAGGCGGCGTCCTTCAGAAAGAGTTCGGAAGGCGCGCCGCGCCAGCGCGCGTCAGAGGGCGGAAAGTGCACGCCGATATCGCCTTCGGCGATCGTGCCGAGGAGCGCGTCGGTCAGCGCGTGCAAGCCGACATCGGCGTCGCTGTGGCCGACAAGCTTCTTCGGGTGCGGAATGCGCACCCCGCACAAGGTGACCGCATCGCCGGGGCCGAACGCGTGGACGTCGTAGCCGGTCGCGACGCGGATCGTGCCGGTGTCCCTCGCGCGCCTCGGCTGCAACAGCTCATCGGCAAGGCGGAGATCTTCGGCCGTTGTGAGCTTGCGATTGCTCGCGGCACCTTCGACGAGGGCGACATCGAGGCCGAACCATTCAGCGATGCCGGAATCGTCGGTGAAGTCGCGGCCGGGCTCGCGTTCCGCCGCTGCCCGGTGCGCGGCGAGGATCGGGCCGAACGCAAATCCTTGCGGGGTCTGCGCCTGCCACACGCTGTCGCGCGCGACCGTTCCGGTCACGCGGGCCCCCTCCGCACGCTTCAAGCTGTCGGTGACGGGGAGCGCGGGGAGGGCGCCTTGATGGACTTTGAGACTCTCGATGACGCGATCGATGAGTTCTGAGGGCACGAACGGCCGTGCCGCGTCGTGGATGAGGACGGAAGCCGGCGCCGCACGCGCGAGCGCTTCGAGACCGGCGCGCACGGAGTCCTGGCGCCGCGCGCCGCCCGCGATCGGATTCCGCAAACGCCCCGCATAGGGCGCGCTCGCTTCCGCGTAGAGCGCCTCGTCGTCGGGATGGATCACCACGACGACATCATCGACGCGCGGATGGCCCGCGAAGGCGCCGATCGTGTGGGTGAGCATCGGTGTGCCGCCGATCTGGGAATACTGCTTGGGACGGCCGCCGCGCGCCGCCCGGGAGCCGCGGCCCGCCGCAACAATGATCGCCGCGACGGTCACAAGCCAATCCTCGTGGATAAAAGAGCCAATGATATCCGTGTCTTGCTGCACTGCGGCAAAACGATTATTGCCGCCGAAGGAATTGACCAATACTGTGCCCAAGGAAAGGTCATGGAACTTTCTTGCATAAAAATTATGCATATGTGGGGCGGCCTGTCTCGGCCGGCACGCCAAGGATACACCGCTTGATCGCCTCGGCCAAAAAGCTCAATGCGCGGCGCCTCATCGAAACGCCGCCGATCGAGACCGCACTTCTGGGCGCGCTCCCGCATCCCTTGCTCGTGATCGGCGAGGGGCTCGCCATCGACTATGCCAACACCGCGGCGGAGGATTTCTTTCAGATGAGCGCGGGCGTGTTGTGCCGGCGCTCGCTGACGGACATCGTCGCGTTCGGCAGCCCGCTGATCGCTCTCGTCGAGCAGGTGCAGCGCAACGGCGCCACCGTCAACGAATATGGCGTCGAGCTCGGTTCGTTTCGCTTCGAGGCGCCGAAGCTCGTCGATCTCTACGGCGGACCTGTCCCCGAGCTTCAGGGGCGCGTGCTCGTCATGCTTCAGCAGCGCAGCATGGCGCAGATGATCGAACGCCAGTTCACCCATCGCGGCGCCGCGCGTTCCGTTTCCGGGCTCGCCGCCGTGCTCGCGCATGAGATCAAGAACCCTCTCTCCGGTATCAGGGGCGCGGCGCAACTCCTCGAAAGCGAGCGCGGCGATTCCGACCGCACCTTGACCCAGCTCATCTGCGCCGAGTCAGACCGCATCTGCAAGCTCGTCGACCGCATGCAGATTTTCGGAGACGAGCGGCCGCTGCAGCGCGAGCCGGTCAACATTCACGACGTGCTCGACCACGTCAAACAGATCGCGCGCACCGGCTTCGCCCGCGAGGTCAAGATCGTGGAGAATTACGACCCGTCGCTGCCGCCGGTGCCGGGAAACCGCGACAAGCTCATTCAGGCCTTCCTCAATCTCGTCAAGAACGCCGCCGAAGCGATCGGCGAGGGGAGGGCGGACGGCCAGATCACGCTCACCACCTCGTTCCGGCCTGGCGTCCGGCTCTCCGTACCGGGGAGCCAGGCCCGCGTCAGCTTGCCGCTCGAGATCGCGGTCGAGGACAACGGCGCCGGCGTGTCGGCCGGCCTGATGCCGCATCTGTTCGATCCCTTCGTCACCACCAAGCCGTCGGGCACGGGGCTCGGTCTTGCGCTCGTCGCCAAGATCATCGGCGATCATGGCGGCATCATCGAGTACGACTCGCGCCCCAAGTTGACCGTGTTCCGCGCGCTGATGCCGATGGAAGAAGGCGGAACGCCGCGTGGGGCGGGGGGTTAGCATCGCATGACCAAGGGCAATATCCTCATCGCCGACGACGACGCCGCGATCCGCACCGTGCTCAACCAGGCGCTCGCGCGCGCGGGGTATGCGCCGCGGGTGACCGGCAACGCCGCCACGCTCTGGCGTTGGATCAGTCAGGGCGAGGGCGATCTCGTCATCACCGACGTGCTGATGCCCGACGAGAACGCCTTCGAGCTCATCCCCCGCGTCAAGAAGCTGAGGCCCGATCTGCCGATCATCGTCATGAGCGCGCAGAACACGTTCATGACCGCGATCACGGCGGCGGAGCGCGGCGCCTACGAATATCTGCCCAAACCGTTCGACTTGAACGAGCTTGTCGCCGTGGTCGGACGCGCGCTCGCCGAGCCGCGACGGAAAGCGCAACGGCTCCCCACCGAGGCCCCCGAAGGTCTGCCGCTGATCGGCCGATGCCCGGCGATGCAGGAGATCTACCGCGTCCTAGCCAGGCTTACGCAGACCGACCTCACCGTCATGATTACGGGCGAGTCAGTCACCGGCAAGGAACTCGTAGCCCGCGCCCTTCACTACTAAGTCAAGAGTCTCAACGTGCCCTTCGTCGCCATCAACATGGCGGCGATCCCGCGCGAGCTGATCGAGTCGGAACTTTTCGGCCACGAGAAGGGGGCCTTCACCGGTGCCCAGAGCCGTAACATCGGCCGCTTCGAGCAGGCCGAAGGCGGCACGCTCTTTCTCGATGAGATCGGCGACATGCCGATGGAAGCGCAGACGCGTCTCCTGCGCGTCCTGCAGCAAGGCGAATACACCACGGTCGGCGGCCGCACGCCGATCAAGACCAATGTCAGGATCATCGCCGCCACCAATCGCGACCTGCAACAGCAGATCGATCAGGGTCTGTTCCGCGAGGACCTGTTCTACCGCCTGAATGTCGTGCCGCTGCGCTTGCCGCCGCTCCGGGAACGGCTCGACGACATTCCCGATCTCGTGCGCCACTTTCTTGCCATCGCCGCGCGCGAAGGGCTGCCGCCGAAGGGCTTCGAGCCGGCCGCCATCGAGCGCCTGAAGCGCTATCAGTGGCCGGGCAACGTGCGCGAGCTCGAGAACCTGGTGCGGCGTCTCTCGGCGATCTATTCCCAGGACATCGTCACCGTCGACATGATCGAGAGCGAATTGGCGAGCCCGGGCCGGGCGCCGTTTACCAACACGGCCGAGGCGACGGGCGGTCTCTCAGAGGCGGTCGAGCGCCATCTCGGCGAGTACTTTTCCAGCTTTGGCAGCGAGCTGCCGCCACTCGGCCTCTACGGCCGCATCCTCCGCAAAGTGGAATTGCCTCTCATCACCGCGGCCCTCGCCGCGACGCGTGGAAACCAGATCCGCGCGGCCGATCTCTTGGGGCTTAACCGCAACACTCTGCGGAAGAAAATCCGTGATCTCGGCATCAAGGTGATCCGCACCCAAGGCGGCTGACACCCGCCCGGATTGCCGCTAATCCGTTGATTGAAATGTTTTTTTGCTTCTACTCTGGCAGGTGCGCGCTAGTCGCCAAAGCGCCACATTGTGATATTATTGCACCAAGTCTGAGGCGGACACACTCTCACGAACGGTAAAGTCCAAGGGGAGAGTCGGGGGCATGCCTTTCGCGGCGTCTTGCAATCCAAGTAGGCGAGAGTTGAGCGTTCCGCGCTTCACGGTTCGCGCGAAACCATGACCGACCCATCCGCGGATCAGCAGAAGACGTCCGCCGCGCTGCCGGCCGGGGCCGCGCCGACGCCGCACGAACGGCGCCGCCGCCGTCTCATTTTCACGCTCGGTCTCGTCAGCGTCGTGCTGTCCCTGTGCTCGGGTCTTGCAACCTATCTGATCGTGATTGGCCTCACCCCCATCAATCCGACGAACGACGTCGTGTTGCGGGTACTCCTGATCAATCTCGTACTGATCGTGGCGACGAGCGCCATCCTCGCCTGGCAGGTGACCGGACTGCGGCGCTCCAATCGGCGCCAGGCTGCAGGCGCTCAACTCCACGTTCGCATCGTCGCACTGTTCGGCCTGATCGCGCTGGTACCGTCGGTCGTGCTTGCCATTTCTGCGAGCATTTCGCTCGGCCGCGGCCTCGACAATGCGTTTTCCGTTGCAACCAAGGCGATCATCCAAGACTCGTACGAGGTAGCGAACGCCTATCTCACCGAACACCGTCTGGCTATCGAGGCCGAAACCGTCGGCTTGGCCAACGTCCTCGACGAGGGGGTGAGGTTGGACAAGACGGTGAGGTTGGTGGAGTTGAAGCCGGAACAACTCGTCGAGTTCCTCAAGGTGCAGGCCACGACGAGAGCGCTCCCGGTCGCCTATCTTATCGACGGTGAGGGGAGGATGCTCGCCAACGCGACCTCCGTCACGGATCTCCCATACACGCCGCCACCAGCAGAGTTCATATCGGACGCTAAGGACGGTGAGCCGGTCACGATCTCTCCCCGCAAGACGAATGTCGTCTACGCGATCAAGCGCCTGAACAATCTGGACAATGTTTACCTCTATGTCGGCCGTCCATTGAACCCGCGCGCAATCCAGCAAATTAGCAGCGCGGGTCAGAACCTGGCGAAGTACCAGTCGATTGAAAAGAAGCGCGACCGTATCCAGTTCTCGTTCGGCCTCATGCACGCAGTCATTGCCTTGACGCTCCTGCTGTCGGCCATCTGGATCGGGCTGTGGTTCGCGAGCCGTCTGGTTGCCCCGATCCGCCAGCTCATGGGCGCGGCCGAGGAGATTTCGCGGGGCAATCTCGCCGTCAATGTCGATGTCCGCCCCGCCGACGGCGACCTCGCAATGCTCGGCTCGACCTTCAACACGATGACCGCGGAACTGAAGACTCAGCGCGATGAGCTGATGGGCGCCAATGCGAAGCTCGACGAGCGCCGTCAGTTCATGGAGGCGGTTTTGTCGGGCGTCACGGCCGGCGTCGTCGGCGTTGACAGCCACGGCATGGTCACCCTGGTCAACCGCTCGGCCGAGAAGCTGCTTGGGATGAAGCAGGCCGATCTCGTGGGTCAGCCGCTCGCCAAGGCCGTTCCCGAGTTTGCCTCCGTGCTCAAGCGCGCGCAGAAGCAAGGAAAGCGCCTCGTCACCGATCAGCTCACGCTGCGGCACCGCGGCTCGGAGCGCAATTTCGCCGTGCGGGTGACGAGCGAAGGCCAGGACCAAGACGCGCAAGGTTTTGTCGTCACCTTCGACGACATGACCGAACTCGTCAGCGCCCAGAGAAGCACGGCCTGGGCCGACGTCGCCCGCCGCATCGCCCACGAGATCAAGAATCCGCTGACCCCGATTCAGCTTTCCGCCGAGCGCATTCGCCGCAAATACGGCGACACGATCACCAAGGACCGCGAGGTGTTCGACCAGTGCACCAACACCATCATTCGTCAGGTGGCGGATATCGGCCGCATGGTCGATGAGTTTTCGTCCTTTGCCCGCATGCCGAAACCGGTAATGGAGCGCCACGACGTGCGCGACCTCGTGCGCGAGGCCGTGTTTCTGTTCCAGGTCTCGAGGCCCGACATCGCCTTCGAGATCGATCTCCCCGAGACGCCAGTCGTGGCGCTCTCGGACCGGCGGCTTCTATCCCAGGCCGTGACCAATCTCGTCAAGAATGCGAGCGAGGCGATCGACTCGGCCGTCGAGGTTGACGCGGCCCGCGCTGGTTCTGGACGCATCGTGACCAAGGTCCGCACCAGGGGCACCCACGTGCAGATCAGCGTCATCGACAATGGCTGCGGCCTTCCCCAAGAGAACCGCGAGCGGCTGGTCGAGCCCTACATGACCACACGCGCCAAAGGCACCGGACTTGGGCTTGCGATCGTGCAGCGAATTGCCGAGCAGCACGGCGGCACGCTCACGCTCGCCGACGCGCCGAAGCGCAATGGCAAGGTCGAAGGAGCTTCGGTGCGGATCGATTTTCCGGCGGGCGAGCGGGACGAGACCAGCGCGGAGGAGGTCGTGCCCGAACCGGGCGCGCCCGTTTCGTCGAATGCCGCCGAGGCCGAGGAGGAAGAGGGAGTGACCCATGGCGTCTGACATTCTGGTCGTCGATGACGAAGCCGACATCAGGGAACTGGTCGCTGGCATTCTCGAGGACGAAGGTCACTCGACACGTCTCGCCAAGGACAGCGACGAGACGCTGAAAGCGATCGAGGAACGGCGTCCCTCGCTCGTGATCCTGGACATCTGGCTGCAAGGCTCGAAGCTCGATGGACTCGAGCTGCTCGACCGCATCAAGAGGGCCCACCCCGACTTGCCGGTTATCATCATCAGCGGCCACGGCAATATCGAGACCGCTGTCGCCGCGATCAAGCGCGGGGCCTACGACTATATCGAGAAGCCGTTCAAGGCGGACCGGCTGGTGCTCATCACCACCCGTGCGCTCGAAGCCTCGCGGCTCCGCCGCGAGAACCGCGAGTTGCGCGAGCGAAGCAGCTATTCGTTCGAGATGATCGGCCGGTCGATTGCCATCAACCAGTTGCGCCAGGCGATCGACAAGGTGGCCCCCACCAACAGCCGTGTGCTGATCACCGGGCCGTCCGGTTCCGGCAAGGAGCTTGCCGCGCGCGTGATGCACGCAAAGTCGGGCCGCGCCGAGGGTCCCTTCGTGGTGTTGAACGCCGCCGCCATGGTCCCCGACCGCATGGAGCTCGAGCTATTCGGCACGGAGGAAGGTGCTGGCGCGGGGCCGCGCAAGGTCGGCGCGCTGGAGGAGGCCCACAACGGGACGCTCTATATCGACGAGATCGCCGACATGCCGCTCGAGACCCAGGCCAAGATCCTGCGCGTGCTGGTCGAGCAGCGCTTTCAACGGCTCGGCGGCGGCCCCAAGGTGCATGTCGATGTGCGCGTGGTCTCCTCGACGAGCCACGAACTGCAAAAGGAGATGAGCGCCGGCCGCCTGCGCGAAGACCTGTACCATCGCTTGAACGTCGTACCGATCAGGGTTCCGGGCCTGGCCGAGCGGCGCGAGGACCTGCCGGAGCTGGTCCGCTATTTCGTGCAGACCATTTCCGTCGCATCGGGCCTGCCGCCGCGCCGCATCGGCGATGATGCCATGGCGGTGCTGCAAGCCCACGACTGGCCCGGCAACGTCCGGCAATTGCGTAACAACGTCGAGCGGCTGATGATCCTCGTGGGCGGCGACCCCGATACGGTCATCACCTCCGACATGCTTCCCGACGAGATCGTCTCGCCGGTCCCGCTCTCCCCGAACGGGGCAGGGGGGGAGCATTTGATGTCGCTCCCCTTGCGCGACGCGCGCGAGATCTTCGAGCGCGAATATCTCCTCGCCCAAGTCAACCGGTTCGGCGGCAATATCTCGCGTACGGCCGAGTTCGTCGGCATGGAGCGCTCGGCCTTGCACCGCAAACTGCGTGCGCTGGGGGTGAACTCGAATGAGCGGGGTCCGGCTTTTCGCTGATGCTTCTGGCCCCTGGGTGCGGCTGGGGCTGAGAGCGAAACCCGACTCTTTCCCATCAGGCCACTTGCGGGACGGCCTCGTAATCGCGTCTAATGCGTAACAGAGGCACCGGCCGACAGACCGGCGCCAAAGCACAGCGTAAGCGTGACCACAAGGGACGCGGAAGCCCATGGCAACAGAACGCGCGCAAAGCCTTCAAGACACCTTTCTCAATCACGTCCGCAAGAGCAAGACGCCGCTCACAATCTTTCTCGTCAACGGCGTCAAGCTGCAGGGCGTGGTGACGTGGTTCGACAATTTCTGCGTCCTGCTGCGCCGCGATGGACATTCGCAGCTGGTTTACAAGCACGCCATCTCGACAATCATGCCGGGCCAGCCGATTCAACTCGCAGAGATTTCCGACGCGGAAGGTCCCGCTGAGTAATTGCGTCCGACCGACCCGAAGGCACTAAAGCGGAAAGACCGTCGCACTGGGCGCGAGGCCGGCCGCCGGTCGCGGCAGGGGCCGATGCGGGCCATCGTGCTCTTGCCCGTTCTTGGCGGAAGGCGAGGGAAGGTTGCCCGCGCGAACCGTGGCGATGCGCTCGAACGATCGCCGCAGGAGCGACTGGAAGAGGCGGTGGGACTCGCGGCCGCGATCGATCTCGACGTCGTTTCAAGCGGCGTTGTGCCGCTCGAAACGCCGCGTCCCGCAACGCTGTTCGGTTCGGGAAAAGTCGAGGAACTTGAAGGGCTTGTGCGCGCCGAAGCGGCCGGGCTCGTCATCGTCGACCACCCGCTCACGCCCGTGCAGCAACGCAATCTCGAGACGGCGTGGGGGGCCAAGGTGCTCGACCGCACCGGGCTCATTCTGGAGATCTTCGGCCGGCGAGCGCGGACGCGGGAAGGGCGCCTGCAAGTCGAGCTCGCCCATCTCGTCTATCAGAAGAGCCGGCTCGTCAGGTCATGGACGCACCTCGAACGCCAGCGCGGCGGCTTCGGCTTTCTCGGTGGCCCCGGCGAGACCCAGATCGAGGCCGACCGCCGCATCATCGGCGAACGCATCGACAGCATTCGCAAGGAGCTCGACCAGGTGCGCCGCACGCGCAGGCTCCATCGCGCGGCGCGCGAGCGCGAGCCTTATCCGTCCGTGGCCCTCGTCGGTTACACCAATGCCGGCAAGTCGACCCTGTTCAACGCGCTCACCGGCGCGGCGGTGCTCGCCGAGGACACGCTCTTCGCAACGCTCGATCCGACCATCAGGGCGCTGCCATTGCCGGGCGGCTCGAAGGCGGTCATTTCCGATACCGTGGGCTTCATCTCCGAATTGCCGACCACGCTCATCGCCGCCTTCCGCGCCACGCTGGAAGAGGTTCTGGAGGCCGACCTGATTCTGCATGTGCGGGATATCGCCGGGCCCACGAGCGGGAGCGAGCGCGCGGACGTTAACGCCGTTCTGTCGGAGCTCGGCATCGAGCCGGAGGCTGAGCCGGGCCGGCTGCTGGAAGTTTGGAACAAGGCCGATCGGCTCGATCCTGCCGCCTTGCGCCAGGAGAAGAGCGAAGCAGCGCGCGCGGGCGCCGTGCTCGTCTCCGCCGCGACCGGCTACGGTCTTGACGATCTCCGCGCGGAGATCGAGCGGAGGCTCAATCTCAGGAGCGAGACGATCGAGATCGCGCTCAAGCCCGAGGAGGGCGCGCTGTCGCATTGGATCCACGAGAATTGCGAGGTGATGCAGCGCCGCGCCTTGGGCGAGGGTGTTGTCGCGCTCCGCGTCCGCGTGGCGCCGCAAAAGCGGGACAGGCTTGCCCGCCTCGCGGGCGCCGCCCGCCTCAAACTCGCGGCGGAATAGGCGAGGCCCCGCACCCACGCGCCTCTAAGTCTTCCGTTCCGCGGCCTTGGCCTCATCCCAGAGCTGGTCCATCTCTTCGAGCGTTGCGTCTTCGGCCGTGCGCCCGTCTTTCGCCAAAGCCTCTTCGACGCTGCCGAAACGACGTAAGAATTTGGCGTTCGCATCGCGGAGCGCGGCTTCCGGATCGACGCCGAGATGCCGCGCGATATTCGCAACCGCAAACAGGAGATCGCCAAGCTCTTCGCTTACCTGCTCTGTTCCGTCCGCCTCGTCACGCCCGGTGACAGCGGCTTTGAGCTCCGCCAGTTCCTCTTCCGCCTTGCCGAGGACCGGCGCGACGCTCGGCCAGTCGAAGCCGACCGAAGCCGCACGCTTCTGGAGCTTCACCGCGCGCGTCAGGGCAGGGAGCGCGAGCGGCACATCGTCGAAGCGCGAGCGTGGGGTGATGCCACCCCGCTCCGCTTTCTCGGCTTCTTTGATGCGGCCCCACATATCCGTGGTCATGAACTCGTCGCGGTTCGCGTCGCCGAACACGTGCGGATGTCGCCGCACCATCTTGCGGGTGATCGCGTCGACGACATCGCCGAAGCCGAACTGACGTTCCTCGGAAGCCATCTGCGCGTGATAGACCACCTGGAGGAGGAGGTCGCCAAGCTCGTCCTTGAGCGCTTCGCGATCCTCGCGCGCGATCGCGTCGGCCACCTCGTAGGCCTCCTCGATCGTATAGGGCGCGATGCTCGCGAAGTTCTGCGCCACGTCCCACGGACAGCCCGTGTCCTTGTCGCGCAGCCGCGCCATCACGGCGAGCAGGTCCTCCAGCGTGTAGCGCTTCTCGATCCCGCCGGTCATGTTTTCGCCCAGGGTCCGGGGACAGCGCCACGAACGGAACGCGCGGAGAATTCCATAATTATATCAAATTGATAGCGGTGTGCCACGAACCTGCCCCAGATCCTAGATTCGCATAAGGTATATTATGGAAAATTTATTGGGGTCCCGACTCTGGACCGGTCACACACGCTCGGCCGCTCAGTGCTTCTCGTAGTGATCCGAAATCAAGCGGTCGAGCAGGCGCACGCCAAATCCCGATCCCCAGCTTCGATTGATCTCGCTGTCGACGGACGACATCGCGGTGCCGGCGATATCGAGATGCGCCCATGGCGTTCCGTCTTTGATGAAACGCTGGAGGAACTGCGCGGCGGAGATCGAGCCGCCCCACTTGCCGCCCGTGTTCTTCATGTCGGCGACTTTCGAGTCGATCTGCTTGTCGTATTTCGGCCCGAGCGGCAGACGCCACAATTTCTCGCCGGCGGCATCGCCCGCCGCGGTCAGCCAGCCCGCGAGCTCGTCGTTGTTGCTGAACAAGCCGGCATGCTCCTTGCCGAGCGCGACCATCACGGCGCCGGTGAGCGTGGCAAGATTGACGATGGCCTTGGGCTTGAAACGGTCCTGCACGTACCACAGACAGTCGGCGAGCACCATGCGCCCCTCGGCATCGGTGTTGAGCACCTCGATGGTCTGCCCCGACATCGCGGTGACGACGTCGCCCGGACGCTGCGCCGTCCCGCTCGGCATGTTCTCGACGAGGCCGATGATGCCGATGGCGTTAACCTTCGCCTTGCGCGCCGCAAGCTCGTGCATGAGCCCGACGACGCAAGCGGCTCCCGCCATGTCGCCCTTCATCTCCTCCATGCCGGCGGCGGGCTTGAGCGAGATGCCGCCGGTATCGAAGGTGACGCCTTTGCCGACGATGGCGATCGGCTCGCCGCCCTTCGGCCCCGCGCCCTTCCACTGCATCACCACGACGTGACTCGGCCGCGCGCTGCCCTGCCCCACGGCAAGCAGCGCGTTCATGCCGAGCTTGCTCAGGACTTTCGGACCGAGCACCTCCACCTGGACGCCGCGCTTGGACAGCGCCTTGACGCGCCCCGCGAATTCCGCGGGGCCAAGCACGTTGGCGGGCTCGTTGACGAGATCGCGCGCGAGCGCCACGCCGTCTGCGATGGCGCGCGCGGGCTGAAACGCGCGGGCCGCGGCTTTGGCATCGGCCGAATGAATCACGATCTTCTTCAGCGCGCGGTCGTTCTTGTCGCCGTCCTCGCCGTTCTTCTTCCGCGGCTTGGTTTTGTATTTCTTGAAATCGTAACCGCGGAGCTGCGCGCCGAGCGCGAAGTTGGCAACGTCAGCAGGCCGAACGTCGATGCCGGCCGCTTCGACGAAAATGTGCGCGGCCGGAGCCTCCCTGCCGCTCAGCAATCCCCGCACGGTGCCGCCGAGATTGACCCAGTCCTCGCTCCGATAGTCGCTCGCCTTGCCAATGCCGACGAGCACGAGCCGGGCGAGTTTCAAGCCTTGCGGCGCGAGCAAGTCGACGGTCTGTTCCTTCTTGCCCTTGAACCCGGTGATGCCGGCGGCTTTGGACAGGAGGCCCTTCGACTTCTTGTCGAGATTTTCCGCCTCCGGACCAAGCTTCGGTCCCTCTTCGGCAAAGACCACGACGACGCCTTCGGCTGGAGCGCTTCTGCTCTCGAACGACAAATTGGCCTGATCGCTCACCCAAAAACTCCTTCGCCGCCCTCGCCTCGCGGCCTCAGGCAGTCGGTCGGACCGGCGTCCCCCGCGTCGGGCTGGAAACGCTGACTGATGCAGTATTGCAACAGCGGCAGGAAATAACAGCGGCTTTAGGTAAATCCAGTCCCAGATGAAAGCAAGCCATTCCAAAAAGGCCGAAATTCCGCCATCTTAGGCTGGTGAGAATCGTCTTTGGCACCAGGGGGTTGGCGCCGCCCGGACGGGCTTCGCCAAGGCGCCAATCGGGGGACGTTTAGAACGGCGATGACGATCTTCGGCCGCTACCTATTTGGGCAGGCTGCAAACGCGCTGCTCGTTATCCTGCTGACGCTGACGCTCGTCGTCTGGCTCGCTACAGCCCTGAAAGAATTGAGTTTAATCACATCGCAAGGGCAAGGCATCCTGCTCTTCCTGCAGATGACGATGCTCAGCCTACCGAGCTTGATGGCCCTCATCGCTCCCAATGCGATGCTGATGGCCTCGCTTTACACCCTCGACCGGATGAATGGCGACAGCGAGCTGATCGTCATGACGGCTTCCGGAGCGCCCATTTGGCGAATCGGCGCCCCAATCGTCGCGCTCGCCTCGATCGTCGCTCTCCTGGTCCTGATCGCCAACGTGTGGGTGACGCCTGCGAGCATGCGCGAGTTGCGCAGTTTCATTACCCATGTCCGGGCCGATCTGATCTCGCAAGTCATTCAACCTGGACGCTTTTCCAGCCCCGAGGGCGGGCTCACCTTCCATATCCGCGACCGCAGCATGAACGGCGATTTGCTCGGGCTTCTCGTCCATGACGAGCGCGACGACAAGCAGGTGATGAGCTATCTCGCCGAGCGCGGCCGCATCATCGACAACGACGAGGGATCCTTTCTGATAATGCTCGATGGCTACGTCCATCGCTACAGTAACGAAGGCACAGAGAAAGATAAAGACGTTCAAATCGTTGCGTTCGATCAGAATATGCTCGATCTTTCAGAGTTCAGTCCGAAGGATAGTTCTGTAAAAGGGCTCAAGCCGCGGGAAGCTTATACGAGCGAACTCCTAAGTCCGGACATGACAACTGCCGAAGTGCAGCGGAATTATCCTCAGCTTCGCGCGGAACTGCATGATCGGCTCGCGACGCCGCTCTATCCGCTCGTCTTCGCCTTTGTCGCCATTGCCTTTCTTGGCCATGCCCGCACCACGCGGGAGGGCCGTTGGTGGCAGATTATCGCCGCTTTCGGCATCGCGGTCGGCTTGCGCGTGGCAGGCATTACCGCCGGCAACATGGCCGTCATCACACCCTGGGCGATCTTGCTTGTTTACGGCATTCCGCTGGGGGCGATTATCGTTGCGGCCTGGGCGGCGCACGCTAAAATGGCTCCAAAGCTGCGGTCCAGACTGAGCTTCGGGGCAAGGTTCCAGCCAAAAACGATAAGATTTTGGGCCGGTAGAGGGATGCACGCGACGTGAGAGCGCAGATGCCAGGCATCAGTGCAGTGGGAACGCTTGCGCGCTACTTTTCGGCGCGCTTCCTCATCGCCATGCTGGCGATGTTCCTGATCTGCTGCGTGCTGATCTTCTTCGTCGATTTCATCGAGATGCTGCGTCGCGCCGGCAACTATTCCGGCGATGTCCCGGGCCTCCTCCTCGCCTGGATGACGTTGTTGCGTTTGCCGTCTTTCTCCGAACTCGTTCTCCCCTTCGCCGTTCTGATCGGCACCATCGGTATCTTCCTGATGCTGAGCCGTTCATCCGAGCTCGTCGTGCTCCGCGCCGCCGGCATTTCGGTGTGGCAATTCACGCTGCCGGCCATGATCGTCGCCTTCCTGCTCGGGGTCGGCTTCGTGCTGCTCTACAATCCGATCGCCGCGGTGGCGCGCGGCGAAGCCGAACGGCTCTACGCCGCCGCGTTCGGCCGAGGCGAATCCTTGCTCAAGACCAAGAATGCCGGCGCCTGGCTGCGCGAGGACGGCGCCGACGGTCCCTCCGTCGTTCATGCGCTCGACGTGCTGAACCAAGGTCTCGAGCTCAAAGGCGTCACGGTGTTCCAATACGACCGCAATCACGGCCTGACCGAGCGGATCGAGGCCAAACGAGCGGTGCTCAAGGATGGCCGCTGGGAACTCGAAGATGTCTGGGTGAGCGCCGTGGGCCAAGAACCCGCGTTCTACCAGCGCTATCTCCTCAGCACCTATCTCACTCCGACGCAGGTTCGCGACAGCCTCGGCACGGTGTACTCGATCTCGTTCTGGGACTTGCCGAACTTCATCCAGATCGCCGAGAGGGCGGGCCTTCCCGCCACGCAATATCGCGTGCAGTACCAGCTCTTGCTGTCGCGGCCCTTCCTCCTCATCACCATGGTGCTGATCGCCGCGACCTGTTCGCTCAGAGGATTCCGCTTCGGCAACGTTCAGATCAACGCCGTGTTCGGATTGGCCGCCGGATTTGGCTTCTTCGTATTCGCCGAGATCTCACGCAATTTCGCCATGGCCGGACTCACCTCCGCGGCCGCGGCGGCCTGGGTGCCGGTGATCGTCGCGGCCTCGCTCGCGCTCACCGTTCTTCTGTACAAAGAGGACGGATGATGACCCCCGCGCGCGCAAATCGCATGGTGATGCGCCGGGCAGAGCCCGGCCTTGCCGCGTCTGGAGGCCGGACGTTTGCGCGTCTGTGCCGGGGCGTTTTTGCCTGCATTTTGGCTGTCCTTGCCTCCCCCCTCGCCTCCTGGCAACCGGCGTTCGGTCAGGCGCAGACCTCGCTCGAGCAGATCGTGCAGCCGCCGAAGGTCGACGCTTCCGAGCCGATGCTGCTGCAGGCCGACGAGCTGATCTACGACAACGACAATGCGAGGGTCACCGCCAAGGGCAATGTCGAGCTCTACTACGGCAACTACACGCTCCTTGCCGATCGCGTGGTTTACGATCGCTCCGCCAACACGCTCTCCGCCGAGGGCAACGTCCGCATCAAGGATCCGGACGGCGCGGTGATTACGTCCGACCAGATCACCCTCACCGACGACTTCCGCGACGGCTTCATCGATGCGCTGAAGCTCGTGACCAAGGACGACACCCGCATCGTCGCGGCCTCGGCGTCGCGCCAGGCCGGAAACGTGACCGTGTTCGAGAAGGGATGGTTCACGCCGTGCAAACCTTGCGCGGAAAATCCCGACAAGGCCCCGACCTGGCGCATCCGCGCCGGCAAGATCACGCATAAGCGCGATCAGGCCACCATCACCTTCAAGAACACGGTGTTCGACTTCTTCGGTGTCCCGGTGGTCTGGGTCCCCTGGTTCCAGATGGCCGACCCGACGGTGAAGCGCAAATCCGGTTTCCTGATGCCGAGCTACAGCCATTCGAACGAGCTCGGCAACACGGTGCAGGTCCCCTACTACTTCGCGCTCTCGGACCATTACGATTTCACCTTCGCCCCAATGGTGACCGAGAAGGCGGGCACGCTCCTCGTTGGCGATTGGCGGCACCGTCTGTCGAGCGGGGCCTATCGCGTCCAGCTTGCCGGCGTGTGGGATGAAGGCACCCTCGACAGTCCGACCAACGGGGACTTCCGCGGCAGCATCAAGACCGAGGGCAAATTCGCGCTGAACCCCTATTGGAGCTACGGCTGGGACATTCTCGCCGAGACCGACGAGACCTTCCGGCGGTTTTACAACCTCGACAGCCGGCTCAAGACCGATCGCATTTCGCAGATCTATCTGGAGGGTCTGCACGACCGCAACTACGCTTCGATGCGGTTCTACAACACCCAGAGCCTCTTGTTCACCGACGAGCCGTTCTCCGACGCGACGGTGTTCCCGATCATCGACTACGACTACATCGTCAACCGGCCGATCATTGGCGGCGAGTTGAGCTTTAACTCCAACGTCATGGTGTTCCAGAACCAGGAGGGCATCGACTCCAACCGGCTGATCGTCGAGGCCAACTGGCGGCGCCAGATGATCGACGGCATCGGCCAGGTGTTCACGCCCTTCGCGCAGCTCCGCGGCGACATCTACGGGGTGAGAGGCGTGAACGCGGGGCTCGACGGCTCGGAGGACTTTGTCGACGACGAGACGGAAGGCTCAAGCGCCATCCTGCGCGGCGTCGCGCTCGGCGGGGTCGAGTACCGCTATCCCTTCGTCGCCAGCACCGGCAGCGTCACCCACGTGGTCGAGCCGATCGGCCAGATCATCGGAAGGCCCGATACGGCGGGCAATCAGCAGGAGATTCCCAACGAGGACGCGCTCAGCCTCGTCTTCGACGATACGATCCTCTTCGATCTCGACAAGTTCTCCGGCTACGACCGCATCGAGACCGGCACGCGCGCCAATGTCGGCGCGCGCTACACCGCGCAGCTTGCCTCCGGCGCTTACGGCCGTGCCGTCTTCGGCCAGAGCTATCAGATCGCCGGCCAAAACGAGTACAACACCGAGTTCTTCAGAACGAGCGGCCTCGCCACCGATACCTCCGACTATGTCGGCGGGCTCTACGTGCAGGCCGCTACCTTCATCGGCTTCTCGGCGCAGGCGCGTTTCGACGATCAAAACTTCGACATCCGGCGCACCGACCTCTCCTCCTGGGCGCGCTTGGGCCCGGCGCGCGTCAAGGTCAACTACGCCGACGTCACCGCCGAGCCCGGACTTGCCGACAACGAGCCGCGCGAGGAAATCGTGACGGCGGGCACGCTGGCGGTCACCGAGTATTGGTCGCTGCTCGGCAATTTCCGCTACGACCTTGCACTCGACAAGACCATCACCGACGGCCTCGGCGTGCGCTACCAGGATGACTGCTTCCTGTTCGATGTGACCTATCAGCGGTCCTTCATCCGCGATCAGGACATCGAGCCGGATGAGCGCTTCCTGGTGAATTTCTCGCTGAAATATCTTGGATCTTACGCGCTCTCGCAGGAAGCGACCGGCATCTTCGGGGCGAGCGGGTCCGACACCAACGACTAGGTGGCGAGGTCCATGCAGCGTTTCTTGAAGCGGCTCTCGCGTGTCGCCCCGGCGCGGCGCGGCGCAGGTGCGACCTTGTTTCGCCGCTTCGGATTGGCGGCGGCCCTCCTTGTCGCGGTTCTCATCGCAGGGCTAGCCGCCGTTACCGCCCAGGAAGTCTCGATCAAGATCCTCGTCAACGACGATCCGATCTCCGACTACGACATCGACCAGCGCGAACGCTTTCTCGCCATCACCACGCAGCAGAAGCCCTCGCCGGCGCTGAAGAAAGAAGCCGCCGATATGCTGATCAACGAGCGCCTGCAAATTCAAGAGGGCCGCAAGGCGGGCGTGAGCGCCGTTGAAGAGGACGTCATGGCGATCCTGGGGGACATGGCGCAGAAGAACAATCTCAATGTCGATGGGCTGGCGACGGCGCTCGGCAAGGCCGGCGTCAACATCAAGACATTGAAGGACCGCATCCGGGCGCAGCTTGTTTGGCAGCAGGCCGTGCAGAAGAAGTTCCGCCGCGACATCCAGATCGCCGATGTCGATGTGGAAAAGGCCATGTCTGAGGCGGGCGCTGAAGACGGCGGCGCGACGGCTGAACCGGCCTTGCAGTTGCGTCAGGTCAAGTTCGCGATCCCCGCGGGCGCCGATCAGAGGACGATTGCCGCGCAGCTTGCGGCAGCCGAGAGCATGCGGGCCCGGTTTCAGTCCTGCGCCCAGCTCGCCAAGGGCGTCGAGGGCGCGAGCGTGAACACGCTTCAGGATCAGAAGACGGCCTCCATGGCACAGCCCGCGCGGCTTCTGGTCATGAACGCGAAGGTCGGACAGATAACGCCACCGACCATCACGCAAGCCGCCGTCGAGCTTTACGCCGTCTGCGGCAAGCGTTCCGCCTCCGGCGACAGCACTGCCCGCGAGCAGGCCCAGCGTCAATTGATGGGCAAGGAAATGGGCCTTCGCGCCGAGCGGCTGTTGCGCGACATTCGCGCGGAGGCTTTCATCGAGTACCGCTAGGGGCGCATTTCGTGCTAGCGGAGGCCCATGGCATCCGCGGAACGGCCTCTGGCGCTTACACTTGGCGATCCCGCCGGGATCGGCCCTGATATCACGCTCTGCGCCTGGGCCGCGCGCACGCGCGAGACCATTCCTCCGTTCGTCCTGATCGGCGATGCCGGCGTCCTCGCAGCGCGCGCACGGATGCTCGGCCTTGATGTCCCGATTGCCGAACTTGCCGAGATCGGCGCAGCTCCGAGCCACTTTGAGCATGCGCTGCCGGTCCTCCCGATCGCGGGCCAAGGCGAAATCGTGGCTGGCCGGCCCGATCGTGCCGCAGCACCACTCATCACCCAGTCGATCGAGCGCGCGGTTGCCCTCGCGCAAGAGGGAGCGGCGCGCGCCGTGGTGACCAACCCGATCGCCAAGGCCGTGCTCTATGGCGCGGGCTTTTCCTTTCCGGGACACACGGAGTATCTCGCTTCGCTTGCCGCAACCAAAGGGCGTCCGCTTCACCCGGTGATGATGCTTACCGCTCCGGCGTTGCGTGCGGTTCCCGTCACGATCCATGTTCCGCTCAAAGACGTCCCGCACCTCCTCACGCGCGCGCTGATCGTCGACACCATCGCGATCACCGCGGATGCTCTCGCGCGCTATTTCGGCGTGGCGCGTCCGCGGCTTGCCGTCTCGGGCCTCAATCCTCATGCCGGCGAGGAGGGAAGCCTCGGGCGCGAAGAGACGGAGATCATTGCGCCCGCGATCGCGGCGGCGCGCGCCATGGGGATCGATGCCGCGGGCCCCTACCCTGCCGATACGATGTTCCATGCGGCCGCCCGCGCCACCTACGACGCTGCGATCTGCATGTATCACGATCAGGCTCTCGCGCCGTTCAAGGCGCTTGCGTTCGAGGACGGCGTCAACGTGACCCTCGGCTTGCCCTTCATTCGCACCTCCCCCGATCATGGCACCGCATTCGCCCTTGCCGGCACGGGCCAAGCGAGCCCGCGCAGTCTCATCGAGGCGCTGCGCCTCGCCTCCGCCATGAGCGAACGCGCAGAGGCGCGGGCGTGAGCACGCCGGATGGACTGCCGCCGCTTCGCGAGGTCATCCGCGCGCTCGGATTGACGGCAAAGAAAAGTCTCGGGCAGAACTTCCTGCTCGATTTCAACTTGACCCGGCGCATCGCCCGCGCGGCGGGGCCGCTCGCAGGGGTCACAGTCGTCGAGATCGGGCCTGGTCCCGGCGGCCTCACCCGCGCTTTGCTCCTCGAAGGTGCGTCGCGCGTCGTCGCCATCGAGAAGGACAGGCGCTGTCTACCGGCGCTCGAAGCCATTGCCACGCTCTATCCGGGGCGCCTCGATATCGTTGCCGCCGATGCCAAGAATTTCGACCATGCCGCGCTTGCGCTGTCCTCGCCTACGCGCATCGTTGCCAATCTCCCCTATAGCGTCGCCACGCCGCTGCTCATCGCCTGGCTGAAGAGCCACCCCTGGCCGCCCTGGTTCGACCGCATGGTGCTCATGTTTCAGCGCGAGTTCGCCGAGAGGATCGTGGCCCCGCCCGGCGGCAAGGACTATGGCCGGCTTTCGGTTCTCGCTCAGTGGCGCACCGAGCCGCGCATTCTTTTCACGCTTCCGGCAGCGGCTTTCACCCCCCGGCCCAAGGTCGATTCCGCCCTTGTCGAGCTTGTTCCCAAGGCGGAGCCGCAACCCTTCTGCGACGTCGAGAGGCTGGAGCGCGTCACCGCCGCAGCCTTCGGCCAGAGGCGCAAGATGCTGCGCGCGGCGCTGCGCCAGATCACGCCCGACAGTGAATCGCTCCTGAACGCGCTCGGTATCGATCCCAAGGCGCGCGCCGAAGAGCTTCCGGTCGCAGCGTTCTGCCGCCTCGCCAATGCGATTCAGCCCGCGCACCCCCGCGCGCGCTAGAGCTCGGACTGCAAGTTCTGAACGAAGTCTTCGAGGCCTGTCAGCCGCGTCCGCCGCAGCCGTTCCGCGGCGAGGATCGCGCGCACCGCCGCCACGGATTGCGCGACGTCATAGTTGACGACGACATAGTCGTAGTCTTTCCAGTGCTGAATCTCGTTGCTCGCGCCGAGCATCCTGCGCCGCACGGTCTCGGGCGGATCCTGCGCGCGCACATTGAGGCGCTGCTCCAGGTCCTTCGCGGTCGGAGGAAGAATAAAGACGGTGACCACGTCGTCGCCGGCCTTCTCGCGCAAGGACGCAGCGCCCTGCCAATCGACATCGAATAGGACGTCGCGCCCTTGCGACAGCGCCTGTTCGACCGGCCTCCGCGTCGTGCCGTAGTAATTGTCGAACACCACCGCCCATTCGAGGAACGCGCCCTGGTCGCGCATGCGCGTGAAGGCGTCGCGGTCGACGAAGTGGTAGTCGATGCCGTCCTCTTCGCCTTTGCGTTTCGCCCGCGTGGTATGCGAGATCGACATGGCGATCCCGGGCTCGGCCTCGATCAGCCGGCGCGCGAGCGTGGTCTTGCCCGCGCCCGAGGGCGACGACAGCACCAGCATGAGTCCCCTTCTCGCGATGCCGCTTTCCATGCCGCTCACTCGATGTTCTGGACCTGCTCGCGCAACTGATCGATGACGGTCTTGAGCTCGAGCCCGGTCCGTGTCGTTTCGATATCGGCGGCCTTCGAGCAGACCGTATTCGCCTCGCGATTGAACTCTTGGGCCAGGAACTCGAACTTGCGCCCGGCCGGCTGGCCGCTTGCGATCAATTCGTTCGCCGCGGCGACATGCGCCCGCAGGCGGTCCAGTTCCTCCTGGATGTCGGCCTTCGCCGCCAACAGCACGGCCTCCTGGTGGAGACGTTCGGGGTCGAGCCCGGGCCCCGCCTCCGTGAGGCGGGCGATCTGTTCGGCAAGGCGCGCGGCAATCGCCGCGGGCTGCCGCGCGGCGGCGACCGCGGTCAATTCGGTCAGCCGCGCGATCAGCGAGAGTTGTTTCTCGATCACGGCTTGCAGCCGCTCGCCCTCGCCCGCCCGCGCGCGCACGAGCTCATCGAGCGTCGCCGCCAGGCTCGCAATCATGGCGTGGTGAAGCGCGGCTTGGGCTTCCTCGCTCTCTTCCCCCTCGGCCGTTTCCACCACGCCGCGCATGGCGAGCAGCGTGTCGAGCCTTGCACGTTTCAGCCCGGTGAGATCCCGCGCACGTTCCGCCACCGCTTGCGCTTGCCGGAGCGCGGTCTCGTTCAGCCTGATCTCCGTGCGCCCGGCCTCGCGCTTGACCCAAAGGTTGATCGTGCAATTGCCGCGCGCGAGCTTTTCCTGGGCAAGTCCGCGTGCCCTGATTTCGAGCGCCTCGAAGCCGGAGGGAAGCCGCAAGCGGAGATCGAGGTTGCGGCCGTTGACGCTGCGCGCTTCCCAGTGCCAGCTCGTATCCCCGTGCACGCCGTCGCCGCGGGCAAAGCCGGTCATGCTCTTCAGCGCCATTGGATCGCAAGCCCCCAGCCCGCCTTTAAACCTTGCCGCTTATAAGCCGAGTCGCCCCGTCTAACGCTTCGGATTCCGGAGCGGCGCGGGGACCGCCTCGGCGCCGTCACCCTCGGGCGTGGCGAAGGGATCGGCATCGCTCAACGCCTCGGGATCGGCGAGGACCTCGGATGTGATCGTCGGATCGGCAGCGGCAGCCCCGGTTTCGCCAGCTGCGCCTTGAGCTTGCGGCGCGGCCGGCGTCCCTTCCGCAGCGGCGCCGGCGGCGCCTGCGCCACCCTCTGCGGCCTCTTGCGCGGCCTTGGCCGCGGCCTCGGCCGCCTCGCGCGCGCGAATCTCGCGCTCGATCTTCCGCCACCCCGCGACATTCTTATTATGCGCCTCGAGCGTCGGCGCGAAGGCATGGCCCCCGGTGCCGTCGGCGACGAAATAGAGGTCGTTGGTCTTGGCCGGACGCAGCACCGCCTCGATCGCCGCGCGCCCGGGATTGGCGATCGGCGTTGGCGGTAACCCATTGATTTTATACGTGTTATAAGCCGTGTCGCGATCGATCTCTTCCTGTTGGATCGGGTGGTCGAGCACCGCCTTGCCGCCCACGAGCCCATAGATGATGGTGGGATCGGACTGGAGCCGCATCTTCTTCCGGAGGCGGTTCTGGAACACGCTCGCGATGCGCTGGCGCTCATCGGCGCGCCCGGTTTCCTTCTCCACGATGGAGGCCAGGATCAGCGCCTCTTCCGGCGTCGTCACCACGATATCCGGGTCGCGCGTCGCCCACACTTTGGCGAGGAACTTCGCCTGGGCCGCCCGCATGCGTTCGAGAATGTCGTGGCGCGTGTCATTGGTGCCGAACTTGTAGGTGTCCGGCAGGAGGCTCCCCTCCGGGGGTATTTCAGTGATTTCGCCGCGAAGCTCCGGGTGGGCCATCAGTCTCTGCACGACCTGGTAGCTGGTCAGCCCTTCGGCCAGCGTGACCTTGTGCTCGATCGACTTGCCCTCGACCAGAGTGTCGAGAACGTCGCGCATGGTCGCGTATTTGCGGAACTCGTACTCGCCAGCCTTCAAGCTCCCCTGCCCCTTGAGATACTTGAAGTAGAGGATGCCGGTCATGAAAACGCGCCGGTCGGCGATAATGCCCTCTTGTTCGAGGCGCTCGGCGGTGGCGCTGCCGCTTTCGCCCTTGGGGACCGCGAACACGGTCGATGTGGCCAGCGGCCCCGGCTGGTCGAACTTTACCTTGGCCCAATAGAAGGCCCCCGCCCCGAGACACGCCAACACGAAGACAAAGGTCATGAGCCCGTCGAGCATGCGCAGGAACGGATGCGGGTTGGGCTCGGGCTCGTCCCAGTCGGGCGGCGGCTCGGGCGGCCGCATCGGCTCGAGGGCCTCGGCGGGGCTGCGCGGCAGCGCCGCCCCGAGACGCCCGGAAGGGCCTGGTTGAAAGCGATCGTCGATGTCGTTAGCCGTCAACGCAGGGTCTCTTGGGAAAGACATGGCGAAAAGCCCCGCTTAGACGATTCCAAGCACTTGTAGTCGAAATATGGCGAAAGGGAGGTTCGGCGGAAGCGTCACCCGTTGCAACGCCGCAGGATCAGCGAGGCATTGGTCCCGCCGAAGCCGAAGGAATTCGACAGCACCGTATCGATGGTCCGGCGCCGCGCCTGATGCGGCACGAGGTCGATTGCCGTCACCACCGACGGATTGTCCAGATTGAGCGTCGGCGGGGCGATCTGATCGCGAATCGCCAGCGCCGAGAAGATCGCCTCGACCGCGCCGGCCGCCCCCAACAGATGCCCGATGGCCGACTTGGTCGAAGACATGGAGACCTTGCCGGCCGCATTGCCGAACAGGCGCTCGACCGCGGCAAGCTCGATCTCGTCGCCCATCGGCGTCGAGGTGCCGTGCGCGTTGATATAGTCGATATCGGCGGGGTCGATCCCGGCCCGCTTCACCGCCGCGGTCATGCAGCGATAGGCGCCATCCCCGTCCTCGGCGGGCGCCGTGATATGGAACGCATCGCCCGACATGCCGTAACCGATGACCTCGGCATAGATGCGAGCGCCCCGCGCTCGCGCGTGCTCGAGCTCTTCGAGCACCACGACGCCCGCGCCCTCCCCCATGACGAAACCGTCGCGGTCGCGGTCATAGGGGCGCGACGCGCGCTCGGGTTGATCGTTGAAGTTGGTCGAGAGCGCGCGGCAGGCGGCGAAACCCGCGATCGCCAGGCGGCAAACCGGCGACTCGGTCCCGCCCGCAAGCATGACATCGGCGTCGCCGAGCTGGACCAGCCGCGCGGCATCGCCGATGGCGTGCGCGCCCGTGGAGCAGGCCGTGACCACGGCATGGTTCGGCCCCTTGAGCCCATGCTCGATCGAGACATAGCCGGCTGCGAGATTGATGAGGCGGCCGGGAATGAAGAACGGGCTCACCCGGCGGGGTCCCTTCTCGGCCATGAGGAGCGACGTCTTCTCGATCCCCTGAAGGCCGCCGATACCGGAGCCGATCAAGACGCCGGTGCGGATCTGATCCTCATAAGCGGTCGGCTGCCAGCCGGCATCCTTGAGCGCCTGGGTGGCAGCGCCCATCGCATAGACGATGAACGCATCGACCTTGCGCTGCTCCTTCGGCTCCATCCAATCGTTCGGATTGAAGGTGCCATCGGAGCCGTCGCCATGCGGCACTTGGCATGCGACCTGACAGGTGAGGTCCGAGACGTCGAAATTCTCGATGCGGCGAGCAGCGTTGTGGCCGGCGATAAGACGATCCCACGTGGTCTCATAACCGCAGCCGAGCGGCGAGACGAGACCCAAGCCTGTGATGACGACACGTCGCATCGCGCTTCGCGTGATCCTCGCGGGAAAACCAATCTCGCGCCATTCGAGGGCTTATTCGTTACTGCGGGGACGGCCGCAGCATTTTGCGCGCGCGCCCCGCGCGGGGTCGCGTCAAGCGGCCGTATTCTTCTCCAGGAACTTGACGGCGTCGCCGACCGTGAGGATCGTCTCTGCCGCATCGTCGGGAATCTCGCAGCCGAACTCTTCCTCGAAGGCCATGACCAGCTCGACCGTGTCGAGGCTGTCGGCTCCAAGGTCGTCGATGAAGCTCGCGTTCTCGGTGACCTTGTCGGCCTCGACCCCGA
>CAYMJW010000011.1:0-32126 GCA_964390455.1 uncultured Methyloceanibacter sp.
AGATCAGGCCGAGCCCGCGAAAGCTGGCATGGCCCTTCTTGCCGACGATGATGTGGTCGTGGACCACGACCCCGAGCGGTTTTCCGGCGGCGACGATCTGCTTGGTCATCTCGATGTCGGCCCGCGACGGCGTCGGATCGCCCGAGGGGTGGTTGTGCACGAGCACGATGGCCGTCGCCGACAGCTCCAGCGCCCGCTTCACCACCTCGCGTACATAGACCGGGGTGTGATCGACGGTGCCCGTCTGCTGCACCTCGTCGGCGATGATCTGGTTGCGCTTGTCGAGGAACAGGATGCGGAACTGCTCCTTGTTCTCGAACCCCATCGTGGCCCGGCAATAGTCGAGCACGAGCCCCCACGACGACATAACCGGCCGCTCCAGCACCTCGCCGCGCATGAGCCTGAGCGCCGCCGCGCGCACGAGCTTGAGCTCGCCGATTGCCGCCTCGCCGATCCCGGGGACCTCGCGCAAAAGCTCTTCAGGGGCGTTCAGCGTCTCGGAGAAGGTGCCGAAGCGCGCGATCAGCGCCTTGGCCATGGGCTTCGTGTCGCGCCTGGGCGCCGCGCGAAACAGGATCAGCTCGAGGAGTTCATAGTCGGGAAGTGCATCGGAGCCCCCCTCGCGAAAGCGGCGCCTGAGCCGCTCGCGATGGCCGAAATAATGTGGCTTGCCCGCATCCTTGAAGCCCATTCAGCGCATCGCCCGGTCAGTGTCTGGAAAGAGGCCGATCCAATCCTCGCGGCGATAGCGTGAACACTTGGCATCCCGTCTCGGTCACGCCGACGGTGTGCTCGTACTGCGCCGACAGCGACCGGTCGCGGGTCACCGCCGTCCAGCCGTCCGACAGGATCTTCACATGCGGCTTGCCGAGATTAATCATCGGCTCGATGGTGAACAACATGCCGGGCTTGAGCACGAGCCCTTCGCCGGGCTCGCCATAATGCAGAATGTTCGGCCGGTCGTGGAACACGCGGCCCAGCCCGTGGCCGCAGAAATCCCGCACCACGCTGCAGCGTTCCCCTTCCGCATAGGTCTGGATGGCGGCGCCGATATCGCCGGTGGTGGCGCCGGGCTTGACCGCGGCGACACCCCGCATCAGCGCGTCATAGGTCACTTCGAGCAGGCGCTCGGCGGCGCGGGCGATCCTGCCTACCGGGTACATGCGGCTTGAATCCCCGTGCCAGCCATCGACGATCAGGGTCACGTCGACATTGAGGATGTCACCCTCCTTGAGCGCGCGCGGGCCCGGGATGCCGTGACAGACCACGTGATTGAGGGAGGTGCAGATCGACTTGGGAAAGCCGCGATAGTTCAGCGGCGCAGGAAGGGCGCCTTGGTCCATGGCGAATGCGAACACGAAGCGGTCGAGCGCCTCGGTCGTCACCCCCGGCTTCACCTCGTCGGTGAGCAGGTCGAGAACCTCGGCCACGAGGCGGCCGGCCTTCGCCATGCCGGCGAAGTCCTCGGCGCCATGGAGCTTGATCTTGGTGTCGCGCGCCTGGGCGCGGGCAAATTCGAGATTGGACATGGCGACCGAGTATAGGGAATTGCGTTTCACTTAGGGGGAAATATGACACGATGCAACCCGAGCGCCGGGTTTTCTTGTCTTCGCCGTAAGGACGATGCAAGACCGTGGCGAAAGGACGGCGAGCGCCATGACCGCTGAGCAAGACCAGGGAACCGTCACCGCCGCGCTCCTCGTCATCGGCGAGGAGATCCTGTCGGGCCGGACCAAGGACGAGAACATCGCCTATATCGCTTCCTACCTGACCCGCATCGGCATTGTGCTGCGCGAAATCCGCGTCGTCGCCGATCGCGAGGCCGAGATCGCCGCCGCGGTGAACGCGCTTCGCCCGCGATACACCTATGTCTTCACCACCGGCGGCATCGGCCCAACCCATGACGACGTGACGACCGATGCGATCGGCATGGCTTTCGGGGTCGAGGTCGCCGTCGATCCCGAGGCGGTCGCCGCCATGCGCAAGCGGTTCAGCGACGAAGAGCTCACGCCGGCGCGGCTGCGCATGGCCCGCATCCCCAAAGGCGCCGCCCTGATCGACAATGCCATCTCCAGGGCGCCGGGCTTCATGCTGGAGAACGTGATCGTCATGGCGGGCGTGCCGCGCATCATGCAGGTCATGCTCGACGCGGTGGCGCCGCGCCTCGCCAGGGGGAAGCCGATCATGACCCGCTCGGTCCGCCTCGACGTGCCGGAGGGCGATGCGGCTCCCGGCCTCTTCGATCTCCAGGCCGCCCACCCCGAAGTCCAGATCGGCAGCTATCCTTTCTTCGAGAACAAGCGTCTCGGCACGTACATTGTGCTGCGCTCGACCGATGAAGGGAGGCTTGCCGCGGCCGTTACAGACCTGTGGAAAATGATTGAGCGGGAAGGGTTTCGGGCCGTGGCCGGCGAAGAAACTTGATCCAGGCGCGACAAAAAACGAATCACTCGATGCGCCGCGCCGGGTTCGGGCGCTGCCATTGCCGGCTGGTTCGGCTGCGCGCAAAGACCCGCGCGAGGGCGCGCAAGCGAAGCTGCCGCTGTCCGCTTCAAGCATCGTGACGCGCGCTCAGACGCGCAATGCGAAGAGCGGGGACGCGCGCGAGCGCGGCGCTGGGTCATCGATGAAAGGGGAGAGAGCGGCGCCGAGCATCCCGAACGGAAGCCACAACGCGCTGCAAAAAGCCCGCCGCCGCGGCCCCGAAGGGGCGCGGTTGGATTACCGCAATCTATTGTTTTGGAAGGGAAAATAAAGGAGGCGCGGGGACGAGCCCCGCGCCTCTTAGAAGTCTATCTCTTCTTGGCGGTCTTGCGACGGGCGCCGCCCGTCTTCTTCGCCGTCGACTTCTTCGCCGCCGCGGTCTTGCGGGCCGGCTTCTTCTTCGCTGTCTTTCTCTTCGCTGCTGCCATTGTGCATCCCTCCTTCGGGTGGCTGGCTGTTAATTCACTCTAACTACATCCGCTCGTCGCTCCGCACGTATCGCATTTGAGACACGTGCCATTGCGAACGAGGGTGAAGTTCCCGCACTCTCCACACGCTTCTCCTTCATAACCCTTAACGCGCGCTTCGGCCACAAGTTCTGTTGCGCCACGTTCAGCGAGCGTCTCGACGGCGCGAGCGACATGCTCGGCCGTCTCGGGTGAAGGAAGCTGAGAGGACGGGATGGCAAAGCTTGTGGTGCGCGGCTGTGCGTCGTCGCGGGCTTCCGCCTGCAACGCACGCGCATGCACACCAGTGCTCTGCGCTTTGCTCGGCGCCTGAAGCTTCCGCTCGCCGACACGGCCACGGATGTAGCCTGGCGAGACGAGAGCTTCGGTGGGACGCTTGCCTTCGCCCGCGTCACCGGAGCCGAGTGTGGTGCTGCCGATCTCACTTGGATCAACATGAGCAAGCTCGTAGCGCCCCAAGTAAGAAACTGCAAGCTCTCTGAACAGATAGTCAAGGATCGAGGTCGCGTTCTTGATCGCCTCATTGCCGCGCACCGGGCCTGCCGGCTCGAAGCGCGTGAAGGTGAAGGCATCGACGAACTCTTCCAGCGGAACGCCATACTGCAAACCGACGGACACCGCGATCGCAAAGTTGTTCATGAGCGAGCGGAAGGCGGCGCCTTCCTTATGCATGTCGATAAAGATCTCGCCCAGACGTCCGTCGGCATACTCTCCAGTTCTTAAATAGACCTTATGACCGCCGACGACGGCCTTCTGCGTATAACCCTTGCGCCGGTCGGGCAAGCGCTCGCGGTCGGCCCGCGCCCGCATGCGCTCGACCACGCGCTCGACGATGCGCTCGGCGACGACCGCGGCGCGCTGCGCCTGCGGCTGGTCCGACACGAGCGCGGCCAGCACCTCGTCCTGCTCCTCTTCCTCGTCGGCGAGGAGTTGCGCGTTGAGCGGCTGCGACAGCTTCGAGCCGTCGCGATAGAGCGCGTTGGCCTTGAGCGCGAGCCGCCAGGACAGGAGATAGGCCGCCTTGCAGTCCTCGACCGTGGCGTCGTTCGGCATGTTGATGGTCTTGGAGATGGCGCCCGAAATAAAGGGCTGCGCCGCCGCCATCATGCGGATATGGCTCTCGACCGACAGGAAGCGCTTGCCGGTGCGCCCGCAAGGCGAGGCGCAGTCGAACACCGGCAGGTGCTCGGGGTTGAGCCCCGGCGCGCCTTCCAGCGTCATCGCCCCGCACGCATACTCGTTGGCGGCCTCGATCTCGCGCTTGCCGAAGCCGATCTCCGCCAGGAGGTCGAAATCGGGCTTGTCGATCCGCTCGGGCGAGAGGCCGAGCGTGCCGGTCAAGAAATCTTCCCCAAGCGTCCAGCGATTGAACACGAATTTGATGTCGAAGGCCGACGCCAACGCCTTCTCGACAGCGGCGATCTTCTCGGGCGTGAACCCCTTGGCGGCGAGCGCCTCGTGGTTGACGCCGGGGGCGCCTGAGAGCGAGCCATGGCCCACGGCATATTCGATGATGCGTTTGATCGCCTCTTCGGGGTAGCCGAGCCCTCTCAGCGCCTCGGGCACCATGCGGTTGATGATCTTGAAATAGCCGCCGCCCGCGAGCTTCTTGAACTTCACCAGCGCGAAATCGGGCTCGATGCCGGTGGTGTCGCAGTCCATGACGAGGCCGATCGTGCCGGTCGGCGCGATCACGGTGGCTTGCGCGTTGCGGTAGCCGTGCTTGCGGCCGAGCTCGATTGCCGTCTCCCAGGCATGCTTGGCATGGGCCAGCAGACGCGGATCGGGGCAGGAGGCGTGGTCGAGCGGCACGGGCGCCGTGTCGAGACCCTCATAGCCCGCCGCTTCGCCTGACGCGGCCCGCGCGTGGTTGCGCATGACCCGAAGCATGGCCTCGCGGTTCGCCGCATAGCCGGGGAAGGGGCCAAGCTCGCGCGCCATCTCGGCGCTCGTGGCATAGGAGACGCCCGTCATGATGGCGCTGAGCGCGCCGCACAGCGCGCGGCCTTCCGGCGAGTCGTAAGGAACGCCGGATGCCATGAGCAGGCCGCCGATATTGGCGTAGCCGAGCCCGAGCGTCCGGTACTCGTAGGACAGTTGCGCGATCCGCCGCGACGGGAACTGCGCCATGGTCACGGCGATTTCGAGCACGACGGTCCACAGCTTGATCGCGTGCTCATAGGCCTCGATGTCGAAGCTGCCGTCAGCCTTGCGGAACGCCATTAGGTTGAGCGAGGCGAGATTGCAGGCCGTGTCGTCGAGGAACATGTACTCCGAGCAGGGGTTCGACGCCTTGATCGGCCCGGCCGCCGGGCAGGTATGCCAATCGTTGATGGTGGTATGGAACTGGATGCCGGGATCGGCGCAGGCCCAGGCGGCGTAGCCGACCTGCTCGAACAGCGCCCGCGCCTTTACCGTCTTGGCCACGGCGCCGTTCCGGCGGAAGGTCAGGTCCCAGTCACCGTCGGCCTCGACCGCGCGCAAGAAATCGTCCGTCACCCGGACCGAGTTGTTGGAGTTCTGGCCCGAGACGGTGCGATAGGCCTCAGAATCCCAGTCCGTGTCGTAGGTCGGGAACTGGATCGAGGTGTAGCCCTGGCGGGCGAATTGAATCACCCGGCGGACGGCGTTGTCGGGCACCTTGGCCTTGCGCGCGGCTCTCACCTCGCGCTTCAGCGCCGGATTGCGGTTCGGGTCGAAGCAGTCGCCGCCGTCGCCCTCGCAATTGACGCAAGCCTTGAGGATGGCGTTCAGCCGCTCGGCGAGGATTTTCGAGCCGGTGACGAGCGCCGCCACCTTCTGCTCCTCGTTGACCTTCCAGTTGATGTAGTTCTCGATATCGGGGTGGTCGATATCGACCACGACCATCTTGGCCGCGCGGCGCGTCGTGCCGCCGGATTTGATCGCGCCCGCCGCCCGGTCGCCGATCTTGAGGAAGCTCATCAGGCCGGAGGACTTGCCCCCGCCCGAGAGCGGCTCGTTCTCGCCTCTGAGCCGCGAGAAATTGGTGCCGGTGCCCGAGCCGTATTTGAACAGCCGGGCTTCCCGCACCCAGAGATCCATAATGCCACCCTCGTTGACGAGGTCGTCGTCGATCGACTGGATGAAGCAGGCGTGAGGCTGGGGCCGCTCATAGGCCGAGGTCGAGGCTTTGACCTCGCCGGTTTCGAAATCGACATAATAATGACCCTGGCTCGGGCCATCGATGCCGTAGGCCCAATAGAGGCCGGTATTGAACCATTGCGGGCTGTTGGGCGCCCCCATCTGCATGGCGAGCATATAGCGGGTCTCGTCGAAGAAGGCGGACGCGTCCTCCTCGCTGGTAAAGTAGCCGCCCTTCCAGCCCCAATAGGTCCAGGTGCCGGCCAGCCGGTCGAACACTTGCCGCGCGTCCGTCTCGCCGGCGAAGCGCTCGGCCTCGGGAAGTTCTGCGAGCGCCGCCTCGTCGGGGACCGACCGCCACAGCCAGGACGGGACCGAATTCTCCTCGACCCGCTTTGCTTTGGCGGGGACGCCCGCTTTCCGGAAGTATTTCTGCGCGAGGATATCGGCAGCGACCGCGCTCCAATGGGCGGGGACGTGGAACCGGGCGAGCGAAAACACCACCGACCCGTCGGGATTGCGGATCTCGCTCCCGCTCTCCCGGAACGCGATGGCGTCGTAGGGCGATTTGCCCGCCTCGGTAAAACGTCTCTCAATCCGCATTTTTGTCTTCCCCCCTTGGTCGCGCGCTCTTCCCCCGAGCTGACGCGTAACCTCTGAAACTGGGGCGATTCGTGTGATCCATCAACATATATGCACGAACATCCTACTATACCACTAAAGGCTGTGGGGGAGTCTGGGGACGTTATGTGGATAGGGAGGGGACAAGCCCGCGGCGGCTTGGACGCCCGGCCCAATCCCTCTTGTCATCAATGTCTCGCGCCTCGACCGGCGGCGAGGCCGGGCCGGTGACATAAAGTGCGACATAACATAATGGCATATGGGCCGGCGGGGCCGGCCTGGACAGGGGCGCGAGCTTAAGGCCATAGTCCGGCGCAAACGAAAAAGCGGCGAACGCAACAAATGGGACTTTTCACCGAGCTCTTCGCGTGGTGGACCGGTAACACCATCGGCACCCGCCTCTATACGTGGCGGAAAGGGGAGCGCGTGGGTGAGGACGGGTTGGGCAACGTCTATTACCGCGAGCGCGGCGGCAAGCGGCGCTGGGTGATCTACCGCACGCTGGCCGAACCCTCGCAAGTGCCGCCCGAATGGCACGCCTGGCTGCATCACACCGTCGATGTGCCGCCGAACGAGGAGCATTACACGCCGCAGCCGTGGCAACAGGCGCATCGGCCGAACATGACCGGAACCTACGAGGCGTATCGCCCGCCCGGCTCGACGCTCCGCACCGATACGGCGAAACCGAAGCTGGACTACGAGCCGTGGCAGCCCAACTGAGAGAGCCGCCGGCGTCGGATGCCGCGCCGCCGAAGCCCGTGCAGCGCTGGTCCGCATCGGACTACGCCAGGAACGGCCGCTTCGTGCAGGAGCTTGCCGGTCCGATTTTCGGCATGCTCGCGGCGAAGCCCGGAGAGCGCATCCTCGATCTCGGCTGCGGCGACGGCGCGTTGACGGCGGAGATCAGGGCGCTGGGCGCCGATGTGATCGGCGTCGATTTGAGCGACGAGTTGCTGGCCGTTGCGCGCATGAAGGGGCTCCCCGTCCGCAAGCTGGACGGTCACGCCTTGGATTTTGTCGCCGAGTTCGATGCGGTTTTTTCCAACGCGGCGCTGCATTGGATGCGCAAGCCGCAACTCGTGATCGCGGGCGTCGCGCGCGCCCTTCGCCCCGGCGGCCGCTTCGTCGGCGAGCTGGGCGGTCACGGCAATGTCGCGGCGATCGCGACCGCGATCCGCGCGGTCGGTGCGCTCCGCGGCGGCGATCCCGCCGTGACCGCTCCTTGGTTCTTTCCGACGCCCGAGGAATATGGGCGCCTCCTCGCCGATGGCGGCTTCATTGTGAAGGACATCGCGCTCGTGCCGCGCCCCACGCCGCTCAAGACCGGCATGGAGGGGTGGCTTAGGACCTTTGGCAGATCCTTCTTCGACCAGTTCCAAGAGCCTGAGCGCAGCGAGGTCGTGGCCGAGGTCCTCGAGCTGTTGCGGCCCTCGCTCTGCGACACGGATGGGCGCTGGACCGCCGACCATGTCCGGCTTCGTTTTCACGCCGTTCGCGGCGGCTGAGTTTTTTGGACGCCACATCGATGCCCCAATCCTGGACGACGCGTTTGCCGCGGGTCATGATCGGGAATGCGGCTTTACGAAGACGGCCCGTTGACGAGGGATGCTTCATGGCGGAACGAGCAGGGATCGGGAGAGCGCGCCGGCCGGACGCAAGGCTGCCGCTTCAAGTGCTCGCCGTCGTTCTCGCCGCCGCGCTTGCGCCGGGCGGGGCCTCGGCCGAAGTTATCAAGAACCCGATCGCGGTCTTCGCCGCCCTCGACAAAGTCACGGGCCGGATCTCGCATCTTGAGGTTCCGATCAACAACACCGTCGAGTTCGGCGCGCTCAAGGTGACGCCGAGGGTCTGCGACTCGCGCCCGCCGACGGAACAGCCCCGCACCGCCGCCTTCGTCGAGGTCGATGAGGAGAAGCTCACGGGCGAGGTGCAGCGGATCTTTACCGGGTGGATGTTCGCCGAAAGCCCCGGCCTTCACGCGGTCGAGCACCCGGTCTTCGACGTCTGGCTGACCAACTGCAAGACGAACGCGCCGCCCGCGCCCTCGGGCAATGCCGAGAACGCCGCCGCTCCCGGCGCGGCACCTGCCGAGGGGGCACCCCCAGGCGAGGTGCCTCCCGCCGAGGCTCTGCCCGGAGAGGCCCCGGCGGATGCCGCGGCACCGCCGCCGCCCGAACCCGACCCGTTGCCTTGGGCGACGCCGCCGCCCAACGCGCCCTCGAGCAATCGCTGAAACTCGTCGCGGCTCACCTCGATCGCGCCGAAGCGCGCGAGGTGCCCGGTGACGAACTGCGTGTCGAGAAGGGTGAACCCGCCATAGATCAGCCGCGCCACGAGATAGACGAGCGCGATCTTGCTCGCGTCGCGGGCTTTCGAGAACATGCTCTCGCCGAAGAACGCGCGGCCGAGATGGACCCCGTAAAGTCCGCCGGCGAGCGCGCCGTCCTGCCAAACCTCGACCGTGTGGCAATGGCCGAGCGCGAACAGCTCGCGGTAAAGCGTGCGGATGCGGCCGTTGATCCAAGTGGAACGCCGCCCCGATCGAGGCGCCGCGCACCCTTCGATCACGGCCTCGAAATTGCGGTCGACCTTGACCTCGAAGACATCGCTGCGAATGGTTCGGGCAAGACGCTTCGGCACGTGCATGCGGTCGAGCGGCAGAATGCCGCGCCGCTCCGGCTCGATCCAATAAAGGGCATTGTCCTCCGCGCTCTCGGCCATGGGAAAGATGCCGCACGCATAGGCCTTGAGCAGCACCTGCGGCGTGATCTCGATCGTGACGTCGTCAATGGCCGTCATCAGCGCTTTCCGCGGGTGCCGTGCTTGGCGAGGTGCTTCTCGAGCCAATGAATATCGTAATTGCCATTGACGATATCGGGCTCGGCGATAAGCGAATTGAACAACGGTATGGTGGTCTCGATGCCATCGACCACGAATTCTCCCAGCGCCCGCTTGAGCCGCATCAGGCACTCGTTGCGGGTCCTTGCATGCACGATCAGTTTGCCGATCAGGCTGTCGTAGTAAGGCGGGATAGTGTAGCCCGCGTAAGCGCCGGAATCGACCCTGACACCGAGCCCTCCCGGCGTGTGGAAATGGGTGATCGTCCCCGGCGACGGCCGGAAGGTCTGCGGGTTCTCGGCGTTGATGCGGCATTCGATGGCATGGCCGTTGAAGCGGATGTCGTCCTGCTTGAGCGAAAGCGGGGCGCCGGCGGCGATCCGGATTTGCTCGATGACGAGATCGATGCCGGTAATCATCTCGGTGACGGTATGCTCGACCTGGAGCCTCGTGTTCATCTCGATGAAATAGAATTTTCCGGCCTCGTACAGAAACTCGACCGTGCCGACCCCGCGATAGCGCAGCTCCTGCATCGCCTTGGCCACGGTTTCACCGATGCGGACGCGCTCGCTGTCGTTCAGCGCCGGCGAAAGCGCTTCCTCCCAGAGTTTTTGGTGGCGGCGCTGAAGCGAACAGTCGCGCTCGCCGAGATGGATGGCGTTGCCCTGACCGTCGGCGAGGACCTGCACCTCGATATGGCGGGGACGGGCAAGATACTTCTCGAGATAGACGGTCGCGTCGCCGAAGGCGGCCTTGGCTTCGTTGCGCGCGGTGAGAAGCGCGGGCTCGAGATCCTCTTCGCTGAGGGCAAGCTTCATGCCGCGTCCGCCGCCGCCTGCCGCCGCCTTGACCAGCACCGGATAGCCGATCTCGGCCGCGGCGCGCTTCGCCTCACCAATGTCCTCGACCGGGCCTGACCCCGGCACCACCGGAATGCCGAGCTTCTGCGCCGTGAGCTTGGCCTCGATCTTGTCGCCCATCAGCCGGACATGTTCGGCGGTCGGGCCGATGAAGGTGATGTCGTGCTCTTCAAGGATCTCGGCGAAGCGGGCATTCTCGGCGAGGAAGCCGTAGCCGGGATGGACGGCGTCGGCGCCCGTGATCTCGCAGGCGGCAACGATGGCCGGAATGTTGAGGTAGCTGTCCTTGGCCGGGGGCGCGCCGATGCAGACGCTCTCATCGGCAAGCCGGACATGCATGGCGTCGGCGTCGGCGGTCGAATGCACCGCCACCGTCGCCACGCCCAATTCCTTGCAGGCGCGTTCGACGCGAAGCGCGATCTCTCCCCGGTTGGCGATCAGGATCTTGTCGAACATCGCGCCCCGGCTAGCGTTGCTCGATCACCGCCAGCGGCTCGCCATATTCGACCGGCTGACCGTCCTCGACCAGGATGGCGACGACGGTCCCGGCGCGGGGGGAGGGGATCTGGTTCATGGTCTTCATGGCCTCGATAATGAGGAGCGTTTGCCCCGCCGTCACCTTCGATCCGATTTCGATGAAGGGCGGCGCGCCGGGCTCGGCCGCGCGATACGCGGTTCCGACCATCGGCGATGTCACCGTGCCGGGATGCACGATGAACTCCTCGCCTTGAGCCGACCCTCGTTTCGCGGGCCTTGGACTGTCGCTCTTTGCCGGGCGGGCGCTGTCGCGCGGCTCGGCCTGCGGCAGGTCGGTCGTGAGCGTGGTCGTGAGGTTCACGCCGCGCGCAACCCTGATCCGGCGGCCCTCATGCTCGACCTCGATCTCGGTCAGACCGGTCTCCTCAAGCAGGGCCGCGAGCTCGCGGATCAGGTCCTTGTCGAAACTGCCCCCTTGTTGGGTCATGGGTGGCTTCCCTTTTCCTTGCGCCGTCATTTCGGCTTGCCCGGTGCAAGCGTTGAGGCCAGCGCCTCGATGGCAAGCTCGTAGCCGGTCGCCCCAAAGCCGCAGATCACGCCTTTTACCGCCTTGGAAATGTACGAATGGTGCCGAAACGGTTCGCGCGCGAAGATGTTGGACAGATGAACCTCGACGGCCGGCACCGTGCAGGCGAGCAACGCATCGAGCATGGCGATCGAGGTGTGCGTGAAGGCGCCGGCATTGACGATCAGCCCCGCCGCTTCCGTTCGCGCCTCCTGGATCCACGCCACCAATTCGCCCTCGTGGTTGCTCTGGTGGAAGACGAGCGGAAAGCCGAGCGCAGCCGCCTTGCGCTCGCATCGCCCGCGCAGATCATCGAGCGTCTCCCGCCCGTAAACCTCGGGCTCACGGGTCCCAAGCAGGTTGAGATTGGGACCGTTCAACACGTAAATCGGTTTGACCATGGTGGCGCGGAAAGGCCTGATACGGCCGGGCGTGCGCGGCTCTCAAGGCGCCCGCCCCGGCATGAGGGACCGGCCCCTTTACCAGCTTTTCGGCCATTCGGCAAAATGCGCGCGCGTGCCGCAGCGGACGAGCCTGCCCTCAAAAGAGGCACTCAGCAGGTGGCTTTGCAGCCCTTTTCACGGATCTCGGCGACCTTTGCCACCAGCTGATCGTGGAGGTCGTCGGGGGCGCCGGGGATCATCCGGTCGCCGATCAGGTAGAACGGGGTTCCCTGGATGCCGAGCTTCGAAGCGATCTCCTTCGTCTCTTCGAGCGCCTGGGCGACAGCTGGGTCGTCCATGTCCTTTTCGAGCTGCGGAACGTCGAGACCGATCTCGGCGGCGACGCGCAGCGCCTTTTCCTTGTCGGCCTTGCCGGGCGCCGTATAGAGCTTCTGATGCATCTCGAAATATTTGCCCTGCTTGCCGGCGGCAAGCGCGGCCTTCGCCGCCCATTCCGACTCCTCGCCGAAAATCGGCAGCTCCTTGAACACGACGCGCACCTTGTCGTCTTTGTCGATGAGCTTGACGATCTCGGGCAGCGCGCGCTTGCAGAAACCGCAATTGTAATCGAAGAACTCGACCACGGTCACGTCGCCGTCGGGATTGCCGGCCGAATAGGACTTCGGCGAACGGAAGATGGCGTCGGCACTGTCGCCGATGACCTTTTGCTGCTTGGCCGATTCCTCCGCCTGCTGGCGCTTGTCGAGTTCGGTCGTCATCTCGACCAGGATTTCGGGGTTCTTGGTCAGATAGTCGTGGACGACATCGACAATGGCTTTGTCTTCGAGCTTGCTACCGACGGCGCCCGGCGCGGAGCGCGAGATGATGAGGACGGTGGCCGCGCTCACGAGCGCGGCGACGACTGCCGCCACGAGCGCGGTGGCGAGGCCAGAATTGGGGTTCATGCTGGAAATTCTCCGGGCGCTTGTGTCAGTTGGTTCGCGGGACTTCGAAAGCCATAATATCGTCGGCCTTGATCCAGTTGGGCGTGCCGTCGATGAAGCCGTCCCTGGCGCGCTTGGCCTGTTGCTTGGCAAGCTTTAGCTGACCTTCATAGAAATACGCCTCGGCCGATGCAAGCGCGGCCTGCGCCATGAGCTGTTTTTTGGCGCCAACCGCTTGTGCCGCCTCGGCTTTCCGCGCGTAGGCCGCGGCGAGCAGGCGGTAGCCCATGGCCGAGCTGTCCTCGCGCACGAGCGCCGTTTTGAGATTGCTGATGGCCTCGTCGACGAGCTTCCGGTCGTTGGTGCCGATGAGGGCCTGGCCGAGCATCACCCGGATGAGCGGCTCGTTCGGGCCGAGCCTGACCGCCTCGCGAAGCGGCGGCACCGCCGCCGCCGGGTTGCCGCTCTCGAACAGGAACTGGCCTTTGATCTCGTAGAAGTAAGGCCAGTCGGGTTTGGCCGCGATCAGCGCATCGATGAGCGGCGCCGCGGCCTGCATCCCGGATTTCCGGTACGTGGCGATCGACCGCGCGTAGAGGGCCGCGAGACTCGGATCGGTCTTGGGGTAGCGATTGAACACGGTCTCCGGCTCATCGAGAAAGCCGAACAGCTTTGCCTTCATCAAATCGTGCCGGAACTGGAGTTGGGGAGGATCGACGTTGTTGTAATAGGGGCTCGACTCCACCAGCGCCCTCAGATTGACGATACGCTGCTGGGGCAGGGGGTGCGACTGCAGATAGGGGTTGATGCCCTGGACGCCGACAAGCTTGCTGCCCATGATCTCGAACGTCTCGATCATGCCGCGCCCCGACTGCTTGGTGGCGTTGAGGAAGGTGATCGCGGCTTGGTCGGCCGACGACTCCTCGCTCTGGCGGTAGGCAAGCAGGGTGCGAAAGGCGGCGTCCGTCCCCCCTGCCGCCACGCCCATGCCGGCCTGGCCCATGCCGTCCGCCCCGGCCAGGGCTCCCCCCACCATGGCGGCCACGCCGAGCAGTTGCATCATCAGCGCCGCCGATTTGGCGCGCCCGACCTGGGTCCTGAGGCGGGCGAGGTGGCCGCCGGTGATATGTCCGGCCTCATGCGCGATGACGCCGATCACCTGATTGGGCGTCTTCGCGGTCATCAAGCTGCCGGCATGCATGAACATGTTGTGGCCGTCGACGACGAAGGCGTTGAAGTTGCGATCGTTGACGAGGTGAATGCGAATGCCTTGCGCGCCCAGCCCGGCCGCGTTGAGGATTGGCGTGGCGTAGATGCGGATCAGCGTCTCGGTTTCGGCATCGCGGATGAGCCCCTTCGCATCGGCGGTGGTCGCGGCGATGTGAGCGGCTGCAAGCACCGCGACAAAGATCGTGCGGAGACGCCGCGCTTTCGACCGGGTTCTGAATTGGGCCTGCAACGGCATGAGTGTTCGGGGTTCGCTTGGCTCGGCGAGCCGCGGCGGAGCCGCCGATTCTACGCGTTAAATGCCGGCGATAAGCCGCAAAAAACATCTCGCCGCCGCCACTTTGCTTGACGTTCGAATGCGGCGACAACGTGACGGGTGAGTCCCTCCACGAGAGTTGGCAAAGACGTGAACGCGTAGGGCCGCCCAATGGCTGCCCGGGTGTCCTTTTCAGCCTAACGGCTCCACCAGCCGCGGCGGCGTGGCGCCTCCGGTTCGCTCGGAATATCGGCATGCGCTCCGCTTGACGGCTCCGGTTCGCTCGGCCGCGTCACGGTCTCGAGCGCGGGAGCGGCGCCTTGAGCGGGCGCGTCCTCCGCGGAGCGCCGGCCGCCGCTCCCATTCCTGCCGCCGTCACTATGAGAAGGCGCCTCGGCCTTTTCGCCGTGGGCTTCGGCGCGGCCTTCGCTGTGGCCCTCTTCTCCTGGCGCGCGCGGAGGACGTTGACCGGAACGGCCGCGGCGGCCGCCGCGGCGGCCTCTTCGGCGCGGTCCTTTGCGGGCTTGCGCGCCGCCTTCGTCTCTCGCCTCGGCGCCGCGCGCTTCGGCCGCGGCAGGCGTGGGCCGCTGTGCGGGTCTTTCCTCGATCGCGTCATCGGGCTCGGGCGCGCCCGCATGGGCCGGCCGCTGAAACTCGCCGCCGCCTTCACCCCGCCGCCGCCGCCGCCTTCGCCGCGAACGGGATCGCGGTTGTTCGGCGTCCGCGTCCGCTTCCGCTTCCGCTTCCGATTCTGCCGGCGTCGCGGCGGGCGTGGGTGCCTCCTTGTGATGGGCCCAATCCATGTGCACCGCGGCCGGGCCATTGGCGATCTCGCCCTCCGCCGCCCGCTCGATCACGAATTGCGAGATATGCATGTCCTCATCGGCATTGATCGTGATGGGGACCTGATAGCGCTGCTGGATGTCGTTCAGATGCAGGCGCTTCTGATTGAGGATGTAAAGCGCGACATCCACCGCGGTGGTGGCGACGAGCGGTGCCACGCCGTCGGTTTTGAGTCGGTCCTCGATCGAGCGCAGGATGTCGAGGGCCACCGACTCGATCGACCGCACCATGCCGGTGCCCTGACACATGGGGCAGGGCTTGGTCGAGCCTTCGAGCATGCCGGTCCTCAGGCGCTGCCGCGACATTTCCAGCAAACCGAAATGGCTGATGCGGCCGACCTGGATGCGCGCGCGGTCGTGACGCAAAGACTCTTTCAGGCGCCGCTCCACCAGCCGATTGTTGCGGCGCTCGTCCATGTCGATGAAGTCGATCACGATCAGTCCGGCGAGGTCGCGCAAGCGGAGCTGCCGCGCGATCTCTTCGGCCGCCTCGAGATTGGTCTTGAGCGCGGTGTCCTCGATATTGTGCTCGCGCGTCGCCTTGCCCGAGTTCACGTCGATCGAGACGAGCGCCTCGGTCTGGTTGATGACGATGTAGCCGCCCGATTTCAGCACCACCTGCGGCGAGAACATCGCGGCAAGCTGGCGCTCGACCTGGTAGCCGATGAAGAGGGGCTCGGGCTCCTTGTACGGCTTCACGTTCTTCGCATGGCTTGGCATCAGCATGCGCATGAAATCCTTGGCCTCGCGATAGGCGTCGTCGCCCGCGACCAGAACTTCGTCGATGTCCTTGTTGTAGAGATCGCGGATGGAGCGCTTGATGAGGCTTCCTTCCTCGTACACGAGCGCCGGCGCCGTCGATTTCAGCGTGAGGTCGCGCACGTTCTCCCACAGGCGCAACAGATAATCGTAGTCGCGCTTGACCTCGGTCTTGGTGCGTTGGGCGCCGGCGGTGCGGATAATCAGCCCCATGCCTTCCGGCACTTCGAGCTCGCCCGCGATCTCGCGCAGGCGCTTGCGGTCGGTGGGCGTGGTGATCTTGCGCGAGATGCCGCCGCCGCGGGCCGTGTTCGGCATGAGCACGGTGTAGCGGCCGGCAAGCGACAGATAGGTCGTGAGCGCCGCGCCCTTATTGCCGCGCTCCTCCTTCACGACTTGCACCAGGATGATCTGGCGGCGGCGGATCACCTCTTGGATCTTGTAGGGACGCCCGCGCCGGCGCCTTGCCCGCTCGGGCACTTCCTCGAGCACGTCCTCCGAGCCGACCGATTCGACCGTCTCCGAGGCGGCATCGCCATGGCCCTCTTTCATCTCCACGCGTTGACCGACGATCTCGCCGGCCTCGGCGTCATCCTCGTCTTCGCCGGCATCCTCGGACACAGGAGCAGTTGTGACGTCGCGCTCGTCCATGTCCGCGTCGGGCTCGCGCGCGGGCTCCGAGACTTGATGGATGTGATCGGCAGCCTCCATGGCGACGACCGGCGGGTCCTCGCGTGGCGTCGTGTCGATCTCGTCGTCGTCGTCGGGTTCGAATTTCGCGACCGAGACGACCTCGACCGGAGCGCCGATCGGCGCCGGGGCATCGCGGCGCCCTTGTCCTTCTTGTCCTTCATGACGCCCGCGGCCGCGCCGGCGGCGCCCGCGGCGCCGGCCTGCGGCGGCCTCGTCCTCGGCAGCCTCGGCGGCGGATGCGCGGCTTTCTTCGGCCGCCTCCTCATCGAGCAGCGCCTGCCGGTCCGCGACTGGAATTTGGTAATAGTCGGGATGAATTTCAGTAAAGGCCAAGAAGCCGTGCCGGTTGCCACCGTAATCCACGAAGGCCGCCTGCAAAGACGGCTCTACGCGCGTGACCTTGGCAAGATAAATGTTGCCTCTGAGTTGCTTCTTGTTTGCTGATTCGTAGTCGAATTCCTCTACGCGATTACCCCGTACCACGACGACCCGGGTTTCCTCCGGATGCGCCGCATCGATTAGCATTTTGCTTGCCATGTTGTGTTATCTCCGCCGCGCTGGTCTCGGAGGGCGGAACAAAATTCCGCCAATGAGGCGTTGAGTCCGAGCCTCGCGCGCGCCAATGATGAATAGACCATGATTTGTTGCGACGCCCCATGAGCGGCCGTTTCCACGGGCTCACGGGCGCGGCCAAAGCCGGCCGGAAGTCGATCGGCGCGATCGAAAAAGTGTCTTCATTTTCGATACTTATAGGATAGCACCGATCTTGCATCGCAGTCCTCACCGCCGCGTTTCGCACGCGGCTCGAGAGATTTGTGGCGGCCGCTCTCACCTTGCCGCCGTATCGAGCGTCCTGGCCAAGTGAATGAGGCCTGACGCGGGAAACAATTCCGCCCGTATCGCCGTTTGGCGTCCAAGGCTCTGGTCCGCAAATCGCGAACCTGATCCTTATTACGGGTACGGCGGGAGACTTTGCAAGCCTCGCGGTGGGACGCCCGGAAAAGGGCCACAACGGTCGCTTAACGACTGCGTGGTTAAGATTTGGCGGATTTCGAGCCTATTCTGGCGCAAAGCGGCCGCCCGCGGGCACGCTCTTCGGGGCGATTCGAGGGCGTGCAGAGAAGTGTGGGGAACGATGCGCGGTTGGCGTGCCTTGCTTGCGGCCCTGCCGATTCTGGCCTCCTTAGGCCTGCAATTGACGCTGACCGCCCACGCGATCGCGGGCGCCACCGAGACCCCACCGGCCGTCGCCAACGATGCCCGGGTCGCGGGCGACCGGGAGCGGACGCGCTTTATCGCCGACCTGTCGAGGAAGGTCGACGTGCACGTCTTTTCGCTCGGCAATCCTTACCGCGTCATCGTCGATGCCCCCGATGTCAGTTTCCAAATGCCCGATGGCATCGGCAAGCAGAAGCGCGGGCTTGTCACCGCCTACCGCTACGGACTGTTCGCGCCGGGGAAGGCGCGCATCGTCATCGACATCGCCGGGCCCTTCCTCATCGACAAAGCCTTCGTTCTCGAACCGCGCGACGATCAGCCCGCCCGTCTCGTCATCGATCTTGTGCCGACGGACGAGAAGACATTTCTGTCCAAGCTGAAGGAAACGAAGCCGTTGGCCGAAAAGGAGGCGCCGGTCACCCTGCCGCCGCCGCCCTCGAGACCGCCCGATGCGAAGCCCGTCGTCGTGCTGGATCCCGGCCATGGCGGCATCGATTCCGGCACGAAGAGCGGCTCGGGCATCACGGAAAAAGAGGTGGTTCTGACCTTCTCGCGCACCCTCAAGGCCAAGCTCGAGGCGTCCGGCCGGTATGAGGTCCATCTGACGCGCGAGGACGACACCTTCCTCGCGCTCCGCGAGCGCGTGGCCTTCGCCCAGAAGAAGGGGGCCGGCCTCTTCCTCTCGATCCATGCCGACTATTTTCCGCAAGACATCGACAAGACGACCGGCGCCACGGTGTACACGCTCTCGGAGCAAGCCTCCGACGAAGAGGCCCGGGCGCTTGCCGCCAAGGAGAATTTTTCCGACGCGCTCGCGGGCATCGAGCTTCCGAGCGATTCCGACGAGGTGCTGGCGAATATCCTGATCGACTTGGCGCAGCGCGAGACGAAAAACCGCTCAGGGGTGTTCGCGCGCTCCATCGTCGGCGAACTCGCCTCCCGCGGCGCATTGCACACCCGCAAAATCAGATCGGCCGGATTTCGCGTTCTGAAGGCGCCGGACGTGCCCTCGGTGCTGCTCGAGCTCGGATTCTTGAGCAATCCCGACGACGAGAAGCTGCTCACCTCGGAGGCCTGGCGCGTGCGCACCGCCGAAGCCGTGGCAAAATCGATCGATACCTATTTCGCCAAGCGCCTGGCCCAAAGTCCATATTGACCGCGAAGGGCAAGCGGACTTCAATTCGTTGATTTCCGGGGACGGAAGCGTTTTATTGCCATAATCTTCGCTAGGGTTGCTGCGGATCCCCGGCATCTGCGACCGGGTCGAGACGGGTTGGACGATGGACATTACCGCGCCAGTCAAGCCGCCACAGGGCAGGCGGCGCCGCCGCCGCGGCGGATTCTTCCTGCGTTTCCTGGGCTTTATGTTTGCCGCGGTCATGATCGTGTTCATCGCCGTGGCCGGAGCCGCCGCCTTCGTGCTGTGGAAGGTGTCGAGCGAGCTGCCGGATTACGAGGTGCTCGCGAAATACGAGCCCCCGGTCATGACCCGGATCCACGCCAATAACGGCGCGCTGATTTCCGAGTTCTCGCGCGAGCGGCGCATCTACGTGCCGATCACCGCGGTGCCCGCCTGCATCATCGACGCCTTCATCTCCGCCGAGGACAAGAATTTCTACCAGCATGGCGGCCTCGACGTGCAGGGCATCGTCCGCGCCGTCGTCACCAATCTGAGCCAGATGCAATCGGGGCGGCGCTCGGTCGGCGCCTCGACGATCACGCAGCAGGTCGCCAAGAATTTTCTCCTGTCGAGCGATCAGACCATCGAGCGCAAATTGAAGGAGGCGATCCTTGCCATCCGCATCGAGCGCGCCTTCACCAAGGAGCAAATCCTCGAGCTCTATCTCAACGAGATCTATCTCGGCGTCGGCGCCTATGGCGTGGCGGCCGCGGCCCAGTCCTATTGGGACAAGGCGCTCAACGAGTTGACGCTTGCCGATTGCGCCTACCTTGCCACGCTTCCCAAGGCGCCGAGCAATTACGATCCGTTCAAATTCGCCGACCGCGCCGTGGCCCGCCGCAACTGGGTCATCGACCGTGTCGTCGAGAACGGCTTCGCCACCAAGGAAGAGGGCGAGGCGGCGAAGGCACAGCCGCTCGGCGTCATCAAGCGCATCCCCGGAGCTAAGATCTTCGCCTCGGAATATTTCGCCGAGGAAGTACGCCGCGAGATCCTCGACCGCTTCGGCGAGGACAAGCTTTATGGCGGCGGTCTCTCGGTGCGCACCACGCTCGATGCGAGGCTCCAGGCGGCCGCGCGCAAAGCTCTGATCGACGGCTTCGTCGCCTTCGATCGCAGGCGTGGCGGCTGGCGCGGCCCGGTGAAGCAGATCGCGACGACCGGCGACTGGGGCCAGACCCTCGCCGCTATCCAGGTGTGGCCCGACATCGCGCCGTGGCGGCTCGCCGTGGTGCTCGAAGTCACCAAGGACCAAGCCGTTATCGGCATTCGCCCCGGCCGCACGCCAGCCGGCCAGATCGAGAAGGCGCGCGAGCAGGGCGTCATCCCCTTCGAGGAAGTAAAGTGGGCGCGGCCGAAGCTCGAGCGCGGTCTCGGCGGGGCGCCGGGATCGGTGACCGCCGTGTTGAAGCCCGGCGACGTCATCTATGTTTCGCCGCGCGAGCCGGCTCTGGCCGAAGACGGGACGCCGAAGCAAACGCCGGAAGAGCTGAAGGGTCAGTGGTCGCTGCAGCAAGTTCCCCAAATCGGCGGCGCGCTCGTTGCCATGGATCCCCATTCGGGGCGCGTGGTTGCGATTGCCGGCGGGTTTAGCTTCGCGCAGAGCCAGTTCGACCGCGCAACCCAGGCCCGCCGCCAGCCCGGTTCGTCGTTCAAGCCGCTGATCTACACGGTCGCGCTCGACAACGGCTACACACCGTCGAGCATCATCGTCGACGGCCCCATTTGCATCGATCAAGGCGCGGGCATGCCGCAATGGTGCCCGAAGAACTATGATGCCGGTTCCGCCGCCGGTCCCTCGACCTTGCGCTTCGGCATCGAGAAGTCACGCAACCTCATGACCGTGCGGCTCGCCCGCGACATGGGCATGCCGGTCATCGCCGAGTATTCGCGCCGCTTCGGCGTTTACGACAATCTGATGCCCGCGCTGTCGATGGCGCTGGGCGCCGGCGAAACCACGCTGCTCCGCATGGTGACCGCCTACTCGGTGCTGGCCAATGGCGGCAAGCAGGTGAAGCCGAGCTTCATCGATCGCGTTCAGGACCGTTACGGGCGCACGGTTTGGCGTCACGATGAGCGGGAATGCGCGGCCTGCCCGGCGCGGGAGTGGAGCGGCCAGGCCGAGCCCGAGCTCGTCGACAATCGCCCTCAGGTCATCGATCCGATGTCCGCCTTCCAGATGACCTCGATCATGGAGGGCGTGGTCCAGAGCGGCACGGCGCAGAGGCTCAAGGTTCTGAAGCGGCCGATCGCCGGCAAGACCGGCACCACCAACGACTACAAGGACGCCTGGTTCGTCGGCTATACGCCCGATCTCGCCGTCGGCGTCTATATCGGCTACGACCAGCCGGTTTCCATGGGTCATGGCGAGACCGGCGGCAGCCTCGCCGCGCCCATCGTCCGCGACTTCTTGAAGGAAGCGCTGAAAGACGTGCCGCCGGTCCCCTTCCGCGCGCCTCCCGGCGTCAAGCTCGTGCGCGTCAACCACAAGAGCGGCCTGCCGGCGAACCCCGGCGACAAGTCCGCGATCGTGGAGGCGTTCAAGCCCGGGCAGGAACCGGCGGGCTCGGTCGAGATCATCGAGGGCGGGGAAGTCGCCGAAGATGGATCCATGCCGCCGCCTCCCGACGGTTACGCGCCGCCACCACCCCCCGGCTATGCGCCTCCGCCGCGTCCGGCGCCTCCGCCCCTCGGGCGGGGTGCGGGGCCGGGCGATGACCGCGCTTTGACATCGGGTACCGGCGGCCTTTACTAGTTCCCATATGGAGTCCGTGTTGACCTGATCCTGCCGCGGGGTCTCTCCGGCGGGGTCTCTCACCCATCCATGGCTGCTTGAGGAAACGATGCGCGCCGAAACCGAGTCGGTCGTCAACGACATCAGAGAATCGCTCGCCCTGCTCCGGAGGCATCTTTGACCCCGATCAGGCGAGGCAAAGGTTAGCGACCCTCGATCGTGAGGCCGAGGCGCCCAACTTCTGGAGCGACAGCCGCCGCGCGCAAAGTCTGATGCGCGAGCGCCAGCAGCTCGAGAGCGCGCTTGGCGCGTTCGACCGCATCGTCCGCGATCTCGACGATAACATCGCGCTCATCGAGCTCGGTGAGGAGGAGGGGGACGAGAACGTCGTCGCCGAAGCGGAGAAGACGCTTCTCCGCTTGAGGCAGGAAGCCCATACGCGGGAGGTTGAGGCGCTCCTCTCGGGCGAGGCCGACGCCAATGACGCCTATATCGAGATTCATGCCGGTGCCGGCGGCACCGAGAGCCAGGATTGGGCGCTGATGCTCGAACGCATGTATGTGCGTTGGGCGGAAGGGCGCAGCTACAAGGTCGAGATCATCGGCGAGCATTACGGCGAAGAGGCCGGCATCAAGTCGGCGACCGTGCTCGTCAAGGGCACCAACGCCTATGGCTGGCTGAAGACGGAATCCGGCGTCCACCGCCTGGTCCGCATCTCACCCTTCGATTCAAACGCGCGGCGGCACACGAGTTTCGCCTCGGTGTCGGTGTACCCCGCGATCGACGACACGATCGAGATCGATATCGACGAGAAGGACGTGCGCATCGACACCTATCGCTCCTCGGGCGCGGGCGGGCAGCACGTCAACACCACGGACAGCGCGGTCCGCATTACCCATCTTCCGACCGGCATCGTGGTCCAGTGCCAGAACGAGCGGTCGCAGCACAAGAACCGGGCCACGGCCTGGGCGATGCTGCGTGCGCGGCTTTACGAGGCGGAACTGAAGCGCCGGGAGGACGAAGCGCAAGCCGCCGCCGCCGCCAAGTCCGACATCGGCTTCGGCCACCAGATCCGGTCCTACGTGCTCCAGCCCTATCAGCTGGTGAAGGACCTCCGCACAGGCGTCGAGAGCACCAATCCCTCCGCCGTGCTCGACGGCGATATCGATCGCTTCATCGAGGCGGCGCTGGCCGAGCGCATCCACACCGATCAGAAAGCCTGAGCGGTCAACGGCAAGCGATTACTGGCAAGCGGTGGCGACCGGTCCGCTATTCGGCGGCGCGCGTCGGAATAACGCTCGGTTCGTCGTGAGGCTTGCTGTCAGAGTTCGCGGCCTTGTCGGGGCGAGAAGCCTCGACGCGCGGCGCGCCTCCGGCGGCAGCCTTGGCCTCCGCCAGCGGATTGTCCGAGCGGCGCGACTTGCCCTCGAAATACGCGCCCTGTTCGATGGCGAGGCTCTGATGGAAGATATCGCCCTCGACATGCGATTGCGCCTGCAACGTTACGCGCAAACCCCTGATCGAGCCGACCACGCGCCCGCGCACGACGACGTCCTCGGCCATCACGCCGCCCATCACTTGCGACTTGTCGCCGAGCAGAAGCGAACCGCAATTGATATCGCCCTGGATTTCGCCGTCGACCTGGATCTCGCCCTTCGAGGTGACATTCCCGCTGATGCTGAGATCTTCGCCGATGATCGAAGGAACCATCTTGCTCGCGGCAGGGCTCGGGCTCTTGCTCGAGTAGGTTGCGGGCCGCTCGGTGAAGGGCGTCTTCAACTCGCCCGACCGCTCGCCGCCCAGCTTGGTTACGCTCTCTCCAGACTCCGGCTTCTTGGTGAACATGACTGCTACCTCCCCATCGCAACTGTGACCCAGGCGCAAAGACTGGTCCCCGACGCAACGCTTGCGAACCGGCGCGATCCCACGCTTGGCCACAACAAAGGGATTGCCACGGAGTTTCCGTCGGGGGCCCAAAACACGTAGCGCCCACTCCTGGTAAGACAATATCGTCTCGCCCGCGCGTTGTCATGCGGGTTCTCCCGGCTAAGATAGGCCCGAGGGAGGCGCAGCTAAGTCCCGGGTGGGGCCTTGGAAACCGCCTTCCTTTGGCCGATTTTACCGCCTCTTATGCCGTTAGCCCTTACCTTTGCGTCGGGCGCCGGAGCAGTGGAGCTTGGGAGGTTCGGGGGCTTTGACTTGGGGGGATGCCGAAACAAGGCCGTGAGCACGTGAGGCGTCGCGTTCGCGTAGGGGCGAGGCCCTCGTTGCGTGGTGACGGTCGCCCGCGTGGCGCAGGGCGAGCCGTGCGTCATGCGCGGGCGTCTTGGCGTGCGTCTTGGGCTTGGTCGTGGCGGGACCTGACGGAATGAGCGAGCCGATCGCAGGCGCTCTCGCGAGACTGACCACCGAAAGTGGCAGAGCGATCCAGGCATTGCGCGCGACGGTTGGCGCATCTGTGCGCCGCGTCCTCGCCCAAGGGCAGGGTTGGCTGCGCGGCGTTGTCGATGGCGGCGGCGGCACTGCGAACCAGCAGGTCGCGCAGGTCTCGAATGCTCTCGTCAAGCTGACGACCGAAGGCAGCAAGGTGATCCTCGCCCTGCCTGAGCGGAGCCGGGCGCTCGTGAAGCGCGTTCCCGAGCCGGTGCAGATCGAGCTGAAAAAGCTCTCCACGCGCGGGGCGCATGTGACCCGCGAAATTTTTGCCGGCATTCTTGTCGTCGGACTGGTTGCCATCGTTCTCGGCTACGGCCGGCTTGCCCGCGGCCCGATCTCCTTGAGCGGCCTCGTGCCCACCATCGAGGAGGCGATCAATCGCGAACTGGCCGGCGTGAGCGTGAAGATCGACGACGCCATCCTGCAGCGGGCCTCCGATGGACCGGGCGTCCTGTTCCGCCTGCGCAATATCCGGCTGGTTGACGCGAACGGTGCGATCCTGGCCCAGGCACCGCTCGCCGCTATCGGCATGAGCGGAAGCGCGCTGCTGTCGGGTCGGCTTGCGCCGGGAAGCGTGGACTTCATCGGCCCGCGGCTCCTGCTTGCCTACGAGCCGGGGCAGGGCGTGTCGCTCAGTTTCTCGCGGCCCGCGCAGGGTGGCGCCGAGCCGATGGCGCCCAGCGCCTTGCCGCAGGCGGAAGCAGCCCTGCCGGATGACGCAACGCGTCCCCCGGAATCGGTGATCGTCAAGCGGCCGGCCGAGCGCGCGGGCGGCGGCCAGGTGCTCGACGTGACGCGAACGGTGGCACAGGTGTTCGAGCGGGCGCGGAGCGGTGACACCTCCTATCTGACCCGGTTCGGCGTTCAGGATGCGCTCGTCGTGCTCAATCACGACGGTGCCCAGACCTCATGGCAAGTGCCGGACTTCGCCGTCGATCTTGAGCATCACGATTCACGCAGCGTTCTCGTCGGCCAGGCCAACATCGCCTCGACCAAGGGCGACTGGCAACTCGAGATGCGCGCGGCCGAGCAGACGCGCCGCCAAAGTCTCGCCGTCAATGCCTTGATTCAGAATCTTGTCCCGTCCGGGATCGCCGGAAACTTCTCCTCGCTCGGCCTGCTCAAGACGCTCGACATGGTCGTGAACGGCACGGCCAGGGTCGAACTCTCCAATGCCGGAGACTTCGTTGCGGGCGAGGCCGTCTTCGATTTGGAGACCGGGCAGATCACCCCGCCCTGGGACCGCGACAGTCCTCTGCGCATCGACAGCGGCCGCGTGAAGCTGCGCTATCTCGAGGCGAAGGACATCGTTGAGATTGCCCCCTCGACGCTCGCTTGGGGGCAAAGCCGCGCGACCTTCAGCGGCGAATTCCGCCCTGAGCGCGGCGAAGACGGGGCGCCCGCCGTTTGGAACTTCGACCTCAAGGCCATTCCGGCCGTGCTCGCCGTCGAAGAGGCCGGTCTCGCCCCGATCGAAGTCGACGAATGGCAGGCGACGGGGAGCTTCACCCCGCGAGACGGGCGCATCACGCTCACACGCTTCATCATTCGTGAGGGCGACGCCTCGATCGTGCTATCGGGCACGGCGGTCGATCGGGCCGGCACGGAGGAAGTTCATCTCGCCGGCGAGCTAAGCCCGATGTCCGTCGACATGCTCAAGCGGTTCTGGCCAAAATTTCTCGCCGGCAAGGCCCGCGCCTGGGCGTTGCAGCAGGTGAGCGGCGGCCAGGTGCTGGGGGGCAAATTCGCCGTGAATCTCGGCCCAGCCGAGGTCGCCATGATCAAGTCCGGGCAGGACGTCCCCCCCGAAGCGGTCAATGTCGAACTGAAACTCGCCGGCATGAGCATCGCCTATCTCGCGGAGATGCCGCCGGCTGTAACCTCGGACGCCACGCTGACCATCTCGGGAATGGCGTTTGCCGTCGATATACCGCAGGGCAAGATCACGGCCCCGTCGGGCCGGACGCTCGCGCTCAGTGAGGGGCGCTTTTCCATTCCGGACCTTCGCGCCGATCCGCAGCAGGGCAACATCGTCTTCAAGGCACACGGCGAGACGCCTTCCGTGCTCGAGCTGCTCGATCACGAACCGCTCGGCTACCTGCAAAAGGTCGGGATGAAGCCCGATGTTCTCGGCGGAACGGCCGCAGGCGATTTTTTCCTGTCGATGCCGCTCTTGGCCGATCTCACCTTCGAGCAGATCAAGGTCAAGGGCCAAGGCCGCCTGAATGACGCCCTTGCCGGCAACCTCGCCGGCAATGCCGACCTGGCGGGCGGCACGCTCGATGTGAGTCTGAGCGAGCAAGGTCTCGAGGCCATAGGCGCGATCAGCGTCAAGGGCGTCCCGGCCGAGCTGTCCTTCCAGCGCATCTTCAGCGCGGCCGAAGCCGAGCAGCCGCCGATTCAAATCACGGCGCGGCTCGATGCCGCAACGCGCGAGCAGCTTGGCATGAAGGTCAACCACCTGGTCCAGGGACCGACACCGGTCACGTTGCGCATCGCGAAGCTTGGGCCGGAGACGCCCGCGGCCATGAATGTCGAAGCCGATCTCACCGAGGCGCAACTCTTGTTTGGCGGCTTGGGCTGGACCAAGCCCTCCGGCCGCGCCGCCACCCTGCATCTCGACATCGTGCCGCAGGAGGATGGCTCGACCCTTCTCGACAATCTCAAGGTCATCGGCGACGACATCGACATAAGGGGCGGCGTCGCCCTCGATGCCGAGCAACATCTGAAGGAGTTCTACTTCTCCGATTTCTCGGTCAACAGCCTGACCCATGTTGAGATCACGGCGAAGGTCCGCGACGACCAGGTGCTCGACATCATGGCCGAGGGCCCGAGCTTTGACGGAAGGCAGTTCTTCCAGTCTCTGTTCTCCGCCGGCCAACTCGAGGGTTCGGCCGAGCCCGACGACCCGTTCGGTGTCGATTTGACTGCCAAGATCGGCACCGTCTCGGGCTTCTTCGACACGACGGCGAACAACGTCGAAGTAACTATGATGAAGCGCAACGGCCGGGTCGTTGCGCTCGATGCCAAGGCCGATCTGAACGGCAAGGCGCCGGCCGCGGTGCAGCTCGTGGAAAAAGACGGCGCGCGCATGGTCGAGGCCGAAGCCCGCGACGCCGGCGCCGCGTTCCGCCTGGTCGGGTTCTACCCGAGCGTCGAGGGCGGCGAGGCATCGCTGCAAGTCAATCTCGACGCCGGAGGCGCCGGCACCAAGAGCGGGACGCTGTGGGCGCGCGACTTTGTCGTGCTCGGCGATTCGGTCGTGAACGACGTTCTCACCGATCCGAATTCGGCCGCCGTGTTGGGACCAACCGAGCGGAAGCAAAAGGTGGTCCGGCAGCGTATCGCCTTCAATCAATTGCGCGCGCCGTTTGCGGTCGGCGGCGGAAAGTTCCGGCTGCAGGACGCCTACATGAACGGACCGCTGCTCGGCGCGACCATGCGCGGCACGGTCGATTTCAAGGCGGGGTTGGTTGAGCTCGGCGGCACCTATGTGCCGCTTTATGGTTTGAACTCGGCCCTCGGCTCGATCCCGCTTCTCGGCCGCGTGCTGGTCGGCCGTCAGGGCGAGGGCGTGGTCGGCATCACCTTCGCCATCAAAGGCAAGCTCGACGACCCCTCGGTGCTGGTCAACCCGATGTCGGTGATGACACCGGGCATCTTCCGGCAGATTTTCGAGTTCACCGGCACGATCCCGGACCCCAACGCCAAGCCGGAGACGTCGTCCTACATGGTGCCGGGCCAAATCTCGGGGCAGCCCCCGCAATAGCGGTTACACCGGCCTGATGAGCGCGTGCCGTTTCTTGCCGAGCGAAAGCTTGATGACGCCTTCGGGCGTGAGGTCGGCAAGCGTCAATTTCCGCCTTTCGTCCGTCACGGCGACGTCGTTGACCTTGATGCCCCCGCTCTTGATCTGACGCCTCGCTTCGCCGGTCGAGGCGACGAACCCGGCGTGGGTGCTTGCGGTCAGAACGCCCCATCCCCGTTCCAATTCGGAGCGTGGGACCTCGATCGTTGGCAGCGTGACGGCGATCTCGCCTTGCTCGAAGGTCGTGCGCGCCGTCTCGGCCGCGCGATCCGCCGCGTCGCGCCCATGCACGAGCGCGGTTGCTTCGGTCGCGAGGATCTTCTTCGCCTCGTTCAGCTCCGCGCCGCGAAGCTTGGCGAGTTTCGCGATCTCGTCGAGGGGGAGTTCGGTGAACAGCTTGAGGAAGCGTTCGACGTCGCCGTCCTCGCTGTTCCGCCAATACTGCCAGTAGTCGTAAGGGGAGACCATGTCGGGATTGAGCCACACGGCGCCGGCGGCGGTCTTTCCCATCTTGGCGCCCGATGCCGTGGTGAGAAGGGGCGAGGTGAGCCCGAACAGCTCCGCGCCGTCGCTGCGGCGTCCGAGTTCGATGCCGCCCACGATGTTGCCCCACTGGTCGGAGCCGCCGAGCTGGAGGCGGCAGCCATGACGCCGGTAGAGTTCGACGAAGTCGTAAGCCTGGAGCACCATGTAGTTGAACTCGATGAAGCTCAGCGGCTGCTCGCGCTCCAGCCTGAGCTTGACCGAGTCGTAGGTCAGCATGCGGTTGACGCTGAAATGGCGCCCGTAGTCGCGCAGGAAATCGATGTAGTTGAGCGTGTCGAGCCAGTCGGCGTTGTTGATCATGAGCGCATCGCCCGTGCCTTTGCCGAAGCTCAGGAACTTGGTGAACACGAGCTCGATGCCGGCGATATTGGCGGCGATCTCGGTGTCGCTCAGGAGCTTGCGCGCCTCATCCTTGCCGGATGGGTCGCCGACCTTGGTCGTGCCCCCGCCGATAAGCACGATCGGCCGGTGCCCGGTCTGCTGCAGCTTGCGCAGCATCATGATGCTGACCAGGTGGCCGACATGGAGCGAAGGCGCGGTGCAGTCGAAGCCGATATAGCCGGTCAGGGTCTCGCCGCGCGCGAGCTTGTCGAGCCCGGCCTCGTCGGTCGCCTGGTGGATGAAGCCCCGCGCTGCGAGCTCCTGTAGAAAGTCCGATTTGAGCGTGCTCATGGGGCGCGGGTCAGAAGGATTGCAACCGCGAAGCCTGTATCAGCTTTGCCGCAAAAATGCACGGGAGCGAAAGCAGGGTCGCCCCGATTGCGCTTAAGCGGCGGTGTCCTTGCGTCTCTTGCCCTTGCCGAGCCGCTTGTCGAGATAGGCGTCGACCACCTCCATCAGCCCGTCCATGCGACCTTCGAAGAAATGGTTCGCGTCGGGGACGGTCGCGTGGTCGATGACGATGCCCTTCTGCGTCTTGAGACGGTCCACGAGCCCGCGCACGGATTCCGTTGGCACGACTCGATCTTTCGCCCCGTTGACCATCAGGCCCGAGGACGGGCAGGGGGCGAGAAACGTAAAGTCATAGAGATTGGCGGGCGGCGCCACCGAAATGAAGCCTTCGATCTCTGGACGCCGCATCAGGAGCTGCATGCCGATCCAGGCGCCGAACGAAACCCCGGCGATCCAGCAGGTCGAGGCGTCGGTATTGTAGGCCTGAAGCCAATCGAGCGCGGTGGCGGCGTCGGCGAGCTCGCCGGGACCGTTGTCGAACAGGCCCTCGCTGCGTCCCACGCCGCGGAAATTGAAGCGGAGCACCGAGAAGCCGCGCCGCTGGAAGGCGTAATAAAGGTGATAGACGACCTGGTTATTCATCGTCCCGCCGAATTGCGGGTGAGGGTGGAGGATGAGCGCGACGGCGGCGTTGGGCCCTTTCTCGTGGTGGTAACGCGCCTCGATCCGTCCGGCGGGACCGCTGATATTCACTTCAGGCATGGATGATTGGCCTCGACACGATTTGGGTCATGGGGCATGAGGATTGCGAGGGGTTCGGAACGCGAAGGCAGGCCTCCCAACTTGACTCTGCCGCTCGGGAACCTATACCCTTATTTAAAATTAGAATTGTTCAAAACAAGCCGCTCCCGGATCGCTGGGCGCTTGGGGCGGCGGGAAACGTCAGGCCGCGCTTCATAGCACGCGCGATAGGGGCGCGTGCAAGCGTTAACCGTCGAAAATTGGCCGCAAGCTTCGTTACGAGCATGAACCAGCGCTCTTATCTCGATTACAACGCCACGGCGCCGCTTCGCGACGAAGTCCGCACGGCCGTCGTCGAAGCGCTCGCGATTCCCGGCAATCCGTCCTCGGTTCACGCCGAGGGACGCGCCGCGCGCCGCGCCGTCGAGGCGGCGCGGGCGAAGGTTTCGGCTCTGGTTGGGGTCGAACCGGAGCGGGTGATTTTCACGAGCGGGGCGACGGAGGCCAATGCGCTCGCGCTTGCGCCGCATGCCGGAGAGAACTGGCACTGCCGCGTCTCCGCGGTGGAGCATCCTTCCGTGTTGTCGGGCGGCCGCTTCGCGCGCGAGTCCATTTCGCGATTTCCCGTCACCGCTGACGGCGTCGCCGATCTCGCGCTCCTTGCCGAACAGCTTGCCGAGTCCCATCGCGCGGGCCTGAAGCCCTTCGTGTCGCTGATGGTTGCCAATAACGAGACCGGCGCGATCCAACCGGTCGTCGAGGCCGCGCGGATCGTCCATGACGCCGGCGGGGTCCTCCACACCGATGCGGTGCAAGCCGCGGGGCGGATCAAGCTCGACATGGATGCGCTTGGCGCGGACCTCTTGAGCCTCTCCGCCCACAAGATCGGCGGTCCCAAGGGCGTCGGCGCCCTCGTGCTGGGCGATGGCGCGGGTGTTGAGCCTCTGATCAAGGGCGGCAGCCAGGAGCGGCGGCGGCGCGCGGGAACGGAGAATGTGGCGGGCATCGCCGGGTTTGGCGTCGCGGCGGAGTTAGCCTTGGCGGACCTCGCCAGGGTGGGCGACATCGCAAGGTTGCGAGACGAGCTGGAGCAGGGCGCGCTTGCGGTCGCGCCCGATGCCGTCGTGCTGTCGGCGCGGGTTGCGCGCCTCCCGAACACCACCTGCCTCGCCGTGCCGGGCGTCAAGGCCGAGACGCTTGTCATCGGGCTCGACCTCGCTGGAATCGCCGTAAGCGCCGGCAGCGCCTGCTCCTCAGGCAAGGTCGAGGCCTCCCATGTGCTGGGGGCGATGGGAATTTCCGATGAGCTTGCACGCGGAGCGATCCGCCTAAGCCTTGGTTTTGCGAGCGACCGTCACGATATCAATAGCTTCCTGAAGGCCTTTGGCGAGCTGATTGGGCGGCTGAGGCCCAGGGTGGCGGCTTGAACGGCCGCCCGAAACGAACGGAGTAAAGACATGCCTGCCGTGCAAGAGACTGTCGCCCGCGTCAAAGAGATCGACGTCGACAAGTACAAATACGGCTTCACCACCGAGATCGAGTCGGTCAAGGCGCCGAAGGGCCTGAACGAGGAGACTGTCCGCTTCATCTCGGCCAAGAAGGGCGAGCCGGACTGGCTGCTTGCCTGGCGGCTCGAGGCCTATCGCCGCTGGCTCACCCTGGAAGAGCCGGCTTGGGCCAACGTCCGCTACCCCAAGATCGATTTTCAGGAGCTCTACTACTATTCGGCGCCCAAGAGCACCGAGGGGCCGAAGAGCCTCGACGAGGTCGATCCCGAGCTGCTCCGGACCTATGCGCGTCTCGGCATCCCGCTCTCCGAGCAGAAGGTGCTCGCGGGCGTCGAGGGCGCGAGCCTGGAGGGGCGGGTCGCGGTCGATGCCGTGTTCGACTCCGTCTCGGTGGTCACGACCTTCAAGGAAGAGCTGGGCAAGGCTGGCGTGATCTTCTCCTCAGTGTCGGAGGCGGTGAAGACCCATCCCGAGCTGGTGCGGAAGTACCTGGGTTCCGTGGTCCCGATCACCGACAATTTCTACGCCACGCTCAATTCGGCGGTGTTTTCCGACGGCAGCTTCGTCTATGTGCCGCCGGGCGTCCGCTGCCCGATGGAGCTCTCGACCTATTTCCGCATCAACGAGAAGCAGACCGGCCAGTTCGAGCGCACGCTCATCATCGCCGACAAGGGCTCCTACGTCAGCTATCTCGAAGGCTGCACCGCGCCGATGCGCGACGAGAACCAGCTTCACGCCGCCGTGGTCGAGCTTGTCGCGCTCGAC
>CAYMJW010000012.1:0-11218 GCA_964390455.1 uncultured Methyloceanibacter sp.
CGCTACTTGAGCGCAGCTTTATCTTTGCGCTACCGCTTCGCTACTTGAGCGCAATGCCTCAATGCACGGTTTGGACTTGACCCAGCGCGGCCTCGGCGTCGCTCCGGATGCGCTTCACCATGGCCATGAGCCCGTTCGAGCGCTGCGGCGTCAGGTGCTCCTTGAGCTCGAGCTGCCCGAGCCTTTGGCCGGCATCGATGCTCAAGATCTCTTGCGCGGTCTTGCCCGAATAGAGCGAAAAGAGAATCGCGATCAGGCCGCGGACGATATGGGCGTCGCTGTCGCCGATGAAGATGAGGCGCGGCTTCCCGCCGGTTCGATCGACCCGCGTCGAGAGCCAAACCTGGCTGACGCAGCCTTGGACCTTGGTCGCAGGCGAACGCTCGGCCTCGGGCAAGGGCGGAAGCCCCCGGCCGAGCTCGATGACATAGCGGTAGCGGTCCTCCCAATCGCTGAGGAGATCGAAGTCGGTCAGGATCTCGTCGAAGCCGAGACCGTTTCGCGTCGCGTCAAGCGTATCCATGCGATCAATATAGGCGGGAAAGCCCGCGGCTGCGACCGGCTTCGAGGTTAAAAGTTGAGGGCGCGCAATCCGGAGGGAAAGGGCATGACCATCCCAATTGCGCGCCCGCTCGCAGGCGGAAGCACCGCCTATCGATAAACTGACAAGCCTACGTCCCGGGCCCCGCCCAAGCCGCTTCACGATCCTCGGGACTGAGCGTGTCCGGCTCGAGTATGGCCTCGGTCTCTGAGCCTTGCTCGGGGAAGCCTTGCTGAGAGGCCGGGATGTCCGCGCCGCCCGCGCCCGCATCGGTGCGGCCGTTAATGATGTCGATCAGCATGCGGGCGCCGAACTGCGCCTTCTGCACGAGCACGCCGAACGCATCCTTGCCCTTGGCGCAGGTCTCGGGATTGCGGTCGCAGAACGTCACGACGTCGTTCACGGCGGCCTGCGCCGTCCCATAGACTTCGCTGCGCTGCCGCTCGTCGGTCGGAAGCAAAAGAACGATGATGATCAGCCAGAAGGCTGCCCGGATCAGGAACATCATTGCCTTGCCCTCTCTGTAAGCCCTGCGGCTTTCTCGCCGCTATCTTTTCCCCTAAACGTGCGAACGATAGCGGAGCGGAGATAAGGGAGTTTCAATGCAATCCATAAATTTGAAATGAACATTCAGATCGATTTCTCCACGCAAACGGACGCTCTGTTGGTCAAGCGGAATTACGTTTCCATTGAGTATTGCCCCAAATTGAATCAGTCTCGCGGCGGGAACGGCCAATTGCGGCCGTTCCGGCACAATGCCGCAAGCGCTCGCGCTTTAAGCTTCCTTAAGCGCGCATCACGATAATCCCAGGCCAAGAATCGACGGGGACGCGAGCGGGTCTTTTTCCCCTCCGAGTGTGCGTGTTGGGTCAGGAAGCGTCGAGGGGGCTCAAGGCTTATCGGCTGATCGCCGAGAACGTACCCGACATGATCACGCGCCATGACGACAAGGGCCGCGTGGTGTTCGCATCGGCGGCCGCGGAAACCCTGTTCGGGGAGCCGGCCGAGAGGATCGCCGGCGACGGCCTGTTCGAACGCGTGCATGTCGCCGACCGTCCGGCTTATCTCACGGCGCTGTCCCGCGCGCTTGCCGGAAACGAGTACGTCACCAGCGAATTTCGCGTCCGCCGATTGGGTCCCGCGGCCGAAGCGGCGTATGTCTCCGTCGAGATGCGCTGCCGGCCTGTGGTGCCGGTCGCGGAGAACGGCAAGCCGGAGCCAGCCTTCCTCATCGCCGTGACCCGCGACATCTCCGATCGCAAGGCGCATGAGGCCGAATTGTTGCGCGCGCGCCAGGCGGCCGAGGATGAAAGTCGCGCCAAGACCGAGTTCCTCGCCAATATGAGCCATGAATTGCGCACGCCGCTTAACGCTGTGATCGGCTTTGCCGACATTCTCAACCGCGAGCTCTATGGCAAGCTCAGCGAAGCCCGGCATCGCGACTACGCGCGGCTGATCTATGAGAGCAGCGCGCACCTCCTCAATGTCGTCAACGACATTCTCGACATGTCGAAGGTCGAGGCCGGCAAGTTCACGATCGTCAAGTCGCCGGTCGATGTGGAAGCGCTCGTCGCGCTTTGTTGCGACATGATGCGGCATGCGGCCGAGCAGCGATCGCTCGCGCTCATCGCGGACGTGGCCGCGGATATCCCCGCGCTCCCGGCCGACATGAGGACCTGCAAGCAGATGCTGCTCAATCTGATCGCGAATGCGATCAAATTCACCGAGCCCGGTGGCGTCGTGCGCGTCGCGGCGCGTGTCGTGGGCGAGACGCTCGAGCTCAGCGTCGCCGATAACGGCATCGGCATCGCCGAGCAGGACTTGCCCAGGCTCGGCAACCCGTTTGTGCAGGCGAACAACGCTTACGGCCGCGGCCGCGATGGGACCGGCCTTGGGTTGTCGGTTGTGAGCGGTCTCGCTGCGCTCCATGGCGGCCGTCTCAAGATCGACAGCACGTTCGGAGAGGGAACGACGGCGACGATTATCCTGCCATACGATGCGAGGACCGAATCAGGGGAGGCAGCGGCACCACGGCCTAACGTCTCTGCGGCATGATTTTCGGGGCCGGAGCGCGGTAATCCCGGCCTAATTTCGCGTTTAGCATCTCTTTAGTTTCGGCCGCCAAGATGGCTCTAACGGAAGGCCATTCGGCCGGGCAATTTTTGGGACCTCTTTCGCGATGGGCGTAGCGGCGGCACGGCTCGTGTTTCTGGCCTTTCTCGGCCTCACGGGAAGCATCATCTACAACGCGCTCTATCTGCAGGAGGTGCATAACACCGCTTCCGGCGGGATGGGGCGGCCGAGCGCGCCCGTAGCCGAGCCTCCGGTCGCGGTGGCGAAGCTTCCGCCCGTCAGCACGGACCTGCCGGCTGTTGAGCCGCAGCAGGACGGACCTTCGCTCGTCGTCAGGGCGGTGCAGCGCGAGCTCGCCGCGCGCGGCTTCGATGTCGGCCCGGTCGATGGCACGGCAAGCGCCAAGACGACCGAAGCGATCTCCGCCTATGAAAAGGCCAACGGCCTCCCCGTGACCGGCACGGCCACGGATGCGCTCTTGCGTCATATTCTGCTTGGCGATGTGGAACCAAGCAGCGGGGCCACGGGATCGGTCACCGAGAAGCCGAGTGCCGGGACGACCGGCGATGCTGCCGCGGTGAAAGCGGTGCAGCAGATCCTCGCCGATCTCGGCTATTCGCCGGGTCCGGTTGATGGCGCCATCGGCGAAGCAACGGCGCGTGCCATCAGCGCCTTCCAACACGACCGCAAGATGCCCGAGACCGGGGACGTCACGCCCGAACTCCTCGCTGAGCTCGAGCGGGTCACCGGGCGCGACACGGGCAAAGTCGTCGCCGGGCGCTGAGCGCCCGCGGACCGCGCCGCCATGCGGGTCAAGAGCGAGGTCTTCGTCAGGGCTTACTTGCGTCTCTGCCAGGCGCAAGGCGTTCCGGTCGTGATCGTGCGGCGCGGCGACGAGGCCGCCGGCGCCATCTTTATTCGCATCGATTCGCTCGACGGCGGCGTCTCGCTCTACGGACCGGCGCCAAGCGGCTCTGCCGGAAGCGAGACCGACCGGCGCTGGGTGAGTTGCTTCGGGGCGCGCCTGGCGGCCCGGGAGGAGGCAGACCGCTACCTCGACCGTCAGCTGAAATTCGACCAGGACCTGTGGATCATTGAGGTCGAGGACAAAGCGCGGCGGCACTTCCTGGGGGATGCGCTCGTGGAGGGGTGAGGCAGACAGAGCTGGGGAAAGGATCGGCGGCCTTAGCAGTTCGTTAACCCTACCCGTTCCCTAATGTGACCGGAACGATGCGGCCTCGCGATGGCGAAGCGCGAAGCCGCTTCTAGGGGAGACTGAGACATGGGAACCATCCTTGCGTTTCGCCGCAGCGAAGATGCGGCGATCCCGATGGCGAAACCGGCCACGGGCTCGCTCGGCGAGATCATCATCTTTCCCGGCGTGAGGATCGAGCGCATCGCTTGGAGCGACGCGCCTTCTCGCACCGGCGCGCCGTCGCCAAGACGCGCTTCGCGCGGCCGTAAGAAGTAGAGGGCAGGGGCTCTTAGCCCGATTTGCTGTAGGGGCCGCAGGAGGTGGCTTTGAGCGCCTGCTCGGCGGCGCCGGCGCGGCTCGGTCCCGCCAAGGGCAAGCGCAGAAGCGCAATTCCTTCCTTGACCGGCGAGTTGATGACGATGACGTTGTCGGACGACTCTGGAGAGTCGACGCCCGCCTCCTCGACGGTCTGATCGGCCGCGGCGATGATGAGATCGACCTCGCTCCGCTTCATATCGGCGCCGACAACCGAATAAAAATTCTCCGCTTCCGGCGTATAGAGCGCGATGAGCAGGAGCTCGTCCGCGATCCTGGCATTGAGGCGCACCGGGCCGCCGGTGAGATCGAAACGGCAAAGGGCATAGCGGACGTCGGGCGCCATCATCGGCATGGGCTGCTGCCCAGGCGCTGCCGGCGGAAGCTGGATCACCGTGTTGACCGGCCCGAGCGCGGCGAGACGGCTGAACCCGTTCTTGGGCGCGAGCGCCGGCAGGGCGAGCACGGCGACGATATGGATGAGACCCGCGAGCACGAGCCCAAGCGCAATGTAGAGGCCCGGCATCCTTATTCGCATGACTGACGCTCGATCTTCGGGAGCCGGTCGCCGGGGATGAGCCCGATTCCGGCGGCATCGGTTTCGCGCGGGCTGTAGATGCGCAACATCAACATCAGGCGTTGATCCGCCTCGCCGGACGGCAGCCAATTCTCGGGGCGGGCGCTCCGCGCGAGATTGACCCGATAGGAGCCGTCGGCATGGCGCAGCATCTCTTCGCTGTTGAAGCTGTAGCGGTCGGAGGGATTGGCGATCAATCCGCCATACTCGTCATAAACCGCCAGCGACCACCAGCGCGCATTGAGCGGCCGGCCCGTGATGAGATAGGCGCAGTCCGCGGTCAGCGCGTGCCCGGAGCTGTCGCTGCGGGCAACGAAGTAGCGGGCAACGGTCGAGGTGAGGGGAAGCCTGCCGCTCCGGGCGACGTGAGCGCGCGTGTAGTAGTCGGCATTGGGGTTGCCCGCGCTGATCCAGCCGTCCCAAGGCCCGACCTTGGTCGTCGTCAAAGGCGAGCCGCGCTCGATCATGTACCAGGCCGATCCAATCCCGAGGATCAGAGCGACGACGAACGTCGCCACGAAATAGACGAGCGAGCGCATCGAATGACCGGCGTCATCCTCGCGCCAGACGGTGGGCCGCGTCGGCGCAAGCGCAAGCGGGGAATCGTGCACGCTGCTGGTCAAGCGTCTTGACCCTTGGAAGCTATGCCGGGCCGTGGCGGCCTAGCGCGGGGTGGCCGCATTATTATCATCGCGTCCCGCCGACAGAACGGTTGCAGGCGCGGGCGCGGCCGGCGCATTCCCGGGCTCCGGTTCAGGCGGGCTGCCGGCATTCACCGCAGCCAAGCTTGGCGCCGCTTGCGAGCCCGATGCCGGAGCAACGGGCGCCTCGGCCCGATCCGGCCGTGCTTGGGCGTCGCCCGGCGTGAGTTGGCGCGCATCCTTCAGCATCCCGCTCAGCTTCTCGAGAACCTGCCGCGTCGCCGTCGACATGTCCTTGACGCTCTCCGGCGCCGGCGCTGCCGCGACCACTTCGGCATTGGCCGCGGCGTTCTGCGCGAGCGCGGCGGCGAGGCGCGCCTGCTCCGCGGCCTGGACCGGATGAACGGGCAAGCCCGGGATCTGCGCAATGTTGTCGGTATCGTGCGCCGCCATCATGTAAGTGTGCCAAGTCTGGGCCGGGAAGCTGCCGCCAGTCACCCGGGCCATCGGCGTGAAATCGTCGTTGCCGATCCAGATGCCGGTCACGTATTGGCCGGTAAATCCGATGAACCAGGCGTCTCGATAGGCCGAGCTCGTTCCCGTCTTGCCGGCGGAATAGGTGTAATCGAGCTGTGCGGCTTTGCCGGTTCCCTCCAGCACCACCGCCTGCAACATCGTGTTCAGTTGCTCGATGACCTTGGTCTCGAAGATCTGCTTGCGCGGGGGCTCGTCGCGTTCGTGATTGTAGATGACCTCGCCGCCGCTGAGTGTCTTGATCTCCTCAATGGCGTAGGGGCGCACTTCGAGGCCGCCGGCGGCAAAGACGGCGTAGCCGCCGGTATGCTCAAGCGGCGTCATGCCGTTGTCGCCGAGCGCGAGTGAACAGGTCTTCTTGATATTCTTGATGCCCATCTTGTTCAGGTTGGCGAGGACCTTCTCGCGCCCGGCCTGAAGCGAGAGCTTCACCGCGATGGTGTTGATCGATTTCGCGAGCGCCATGCGCAGTGTCATGCGGCCGCGAAACCCGCCCGAATAGTTCTTCGGCGCCCAGCGGCCGCAACTCACGGGGCTGTCGCTCACCGTCGTCTCCGGCGTGAAGCCGTTCTCGAGCGCGGTCAGATAGACATAGCCTTTGAACGAGGAGCCGGGCTGGCGGAAGGCGTGGCTCGCGCGATTGAACTGGCTCTCGCCGTAATCCTTGCCGCCGACCATCGCGCGTACGGCGCCATCGGTCTCCATCGAGACGAGAGCGCCGTTGTCGAAGTTCCGCGATTTGCCGAATTGCTTGACAGTCTGGACCAGGGCCTCCTCGGCCGCTCGTTGCAGGCCGAGATCGACAGTGGTCCGGGCAATGACGATGTGGTCGTCCTTGCCAACCAACAGCCGCTGAACCTCTTCAAAGGCCCAGTCGAGGAAATAGTCGGGCGTCTTGCCGTCGCCGCGCTCGACGATCTTGGCGGGATTCATGCGGGCGCCATAGACCTGGCCTTCGCTCATGAAGCCGGCCTCGACCATGTTGGACAGCACCTCGTTGGCGCGGGCGCGCGAGGCCGCGAGGTTGACGTGAGGAGCGTATCGGGTGGGCGCCTTGAACATGCCGGCGAGCATGGCCGCTTCGGGCAGGTTCACCTCGCGGATTGACTTGTTGAAATAGTACTGGGCCGCAGCCTCCACCCCGTACGAGCCGCCGCCGAGATAGGCGCGATCGAAATAGAGCTTCAACAGTTCGGGCTTGGTGTAGCGGTTCTCCAGGTAGATGGCGATGAGCGCCTCTTTGATCTTGCGGACCAGGGAGCGCTCCGGCGTCAGGAACATGTTCTTGGCAAGCTGCTGCGTCAGCGAGCTTCCGCCCTGCACGACCTGGTCGCTGCGGGCATTGGCGGCGAGCGCGCGGAACGTGCCCATGACGTCGATGCCGAAATGATCGAAGAAGCGCCGGTCCTCGGTCGCGAGCGTCGCCTTGATCATGACGTCGGGAATTTCTTCCAGCGGCACCGAGTCGTCGCGCAACAGGCCGCGTTTGCCGATCTCATTGCCGAAGCGATCGAGGAAGGTGACGCTGTACTCGTCGGCGAGGTTCATCTTGCCTTGCGCGGTCTCGAAGGCCGGAAGCGCGAAGGTGGCAAGGACGAGGAGACCGCCGACGCTCATGGTCAGCGCCTCGCAGGCGAGCTCGTTGAGGCCGCGGACGAAGCCCTTGACCTCGAAGCGGTTGAAGAAGGAGGAGTAGCCGCTCCACCAGTCGCGGAAACTCGTCCAGGCGCTATACAGGCCCGAATCGATCCACGAATCGATCTTCAGCCAATCGATCAGCTTGCCGCGCCGATTGCCCTGGAGAATATCCCGCACCTAGCCCCGACCTCTCGCATACGAAATCATCCCGGTAGATTGCCCTTCCTCAACCTACCGCTCGGACGCGCCCATTTGCTTAACGATTATACCGCGATTGAGGCGTTTTATGGAGGGGGTTGCAGCCAAAAGGGATAGTTGGCCGGGTCTCCCGGGCCTCGGCGCCTTTCGCGCCCATGAGCAGGGTTCGAGGCCATTCCGCAGGATCTGCGAGGGCTTGGACGCGGCGCCTCCGAACTTGGCTCAGGGTTTCACTTCATAGCCACGCCCCTTCATGCAGGCGATAAAGTCTTCGTCGGCGGAGCCTTTGCGGAGACGCGACATGAGGCCGATGACAGTGCCAAGTCCCTTGCGCTCGGTCTCCTCCTTGCACGCAGCCTCGGCCGCTTCGAGCGAGTTGCCCTGCTCCTCGGCTTTGGCCGGCCGCTGATCGACCAGAGTAAAGTCGCGGGGCTTCGGCTGCGACAGGCTGCAGCCCGCGGCCGGCATGGCCATCAGGCACACTGCGAACGCCGCCAATCTGACCCTCGACATCCCCATATCCCGACCGTTTGCGCGCTTACGATCGCCGAGCGTACGGACCCCTCCAGAACGATGTAGGGCGCCGGCGACCCTGATGGAAGCGCTACCATAGGTACGGAACAAATCGATAGCGGACGCGGGAGGCATAATCTTTGTAGCCTTCGAGCTCGGCCGCGAGCGCGCGCTCCTCGAACACGGCGCGAACGGCGATGATGGCGACAAGGCCAAGACCCGCGGCAAGCCCCCACCATGAACCGAGAAGAAGCGGCATGCCGGCGATGAACAAGAGGGCGCCAGCATACATGGGGTGTCTTACGTAAGCGTAAGGCCCCGTCGTCGCCACGGCGTGACCCCGCGCCTTTTGGATCTTCACAACCGGCGCCGCGAAGCTATTCGCCTTGAGCGTGAGCAAGACGAGATAGGACGCGAGACACATGAGCGCGAGACCGATCCCCTGCATGGCGAGCGGAACGTCGGACCCGTGATAGCGGCGGTCGAGGCCGATGACGGCTAGCCAGCCGATCCACAGCGTGAGCATCACGGCCATCAGCACTTTGTCCCAAGCCGTTTGCTCGGGCTGGAAGAGCGAGCCCAAGCGCTCGGCGAGGAGAGCTGGGTCGTTCCGCGCCAACCACGGGCCTGCGCCGAAACTGATGGCGGCGGCGAGCGCGAGATAGAGCCAAGCCGCGGGCCAATTCAGCGTGCCGGCGGCACCGAACAGGAGTGCACCGACAAACGCGAGCGAGACCACCGTGCGGCGGACGAACTTCCGCATGAGCGAAGACATGGGCGAAGGGTGGAACGCCGCGGTGGCGGTCATGAGGTCGAGAGCCGGGTGTCCGTTCACGAAGCCGTGAATGCAGGTGGCTTGGCTCGTAAGTTCGCTCCCTGGCAAATGGGGGATGCCAACAGACGGCGCCCATCCCATATGAGCGGGCGCGGCGCCGGACCTCGATGAGCACGCTGCCGTCGCCCGAGACCCTTGCTGGAGGTTCGATGCCGAAGATCGCCCTGGTTTGTGCCCTCGTCCTTGGCGCCGCCGCGCTCGCATCGGCACCTGCCAATGCGGCCGCGCCCTCGCCGGATGGCGAAGCGCCAGCGCCGTCCGGTCCGCCAAAGGGGTACACATGCCACGACAAAGCGCTCACGGGCAGCGGGCCCGGCTTCAAGAGCTCGCAGGAGGAGTCGGAGGCGGCGGCGATCAAGGATTGGCTCGACAAGGCTTCCGCCATCTTCGCCGATGCCGACTGGAACACCGCCAAGGATGCCAGCATGGGGTGCGTGAAGCAGGGCCTCTACAGCAAATGCTTCGCCGCGGGCGTGCCTTGCCATCCCAAGCCCAAGGAATGAGCGCCGGGGCCTTGGCGACAGGGTGGAGCTGGTTGCCCGCGCGAGCCGGGGCATCAACCGAAGCGTCGCGGACATTTTGTCGCGGTTTTCCCGCCCGCTTTACCTTCCGTTAACCATAAGGCCGGAAACTGCGCGCGACGGCTTTCCAGACTTCGCGAGTCGCGGTCTCATCGCGCATTGGTGATCGCATCGTGGTTTGAACGGCGCGAAGCGGTACCCCATATGCTTGGTTAACAAGTAACGAAGGCCCCGCCATGACGACAGTTCAGAGTCAAACGCTTCGCACCAGCATCAACCAGTCGCTCAAGGGCTCGAGCGATCTGGCGACGCTGCTCGGCGGCGTGAGGATTTACGACCGGGCGCCGGAGGCGCCGGACTTTCCGTTCATCACACTCGGCCAGAGCACCGTTCGCGACTGGAGCACCGGGGGCGAGGATGGCGCCGAGCAGAGCCTGACGGTGCATGTCTGGTCGCCCTTCGGCGGCCGGAAGCACATGCAGGACATCGTCAAGGCCGTCAGGGCCGCGCTGAACGACCGGCCGCTTGCGGCCGGACATCGTCTCGTCGCGCTTCACCACGAATTCTCCGAGGCAAGGCTCGATCCCGACGGCTACAGCGTTCACGGGACCATCCGCTACCGCGCGACGTCGCAGCCGGCGCGGGCCGTCGCCGCCTAGACCCACCTTCGTTCAACACCCTCGCTCGTAACAGGGGGTCGCTCTGCCGGCCCTTCGTGCGCTATATCAGGCGCGGTGCAGATGGGCGTGGGCGCGTCGATGACGCTGTGGGCGAAATTCAGGGACATTGTCGATCGTGTCAGCGGACCTGAAGGCCCCGCGCCGAATTTGCGCGAGGGAGAGTTGCGCTTGGCCGCAGCAGCGCTTCTCGTGCATGCTTCCACGATCGACGGCGAAGTCGATTCCGCCGAACGCCGCAAGCTCAAAGCCCTGTTGCAAGCCCGCTTCGACCTCGATGGCGATGAGGTCCGCAAGCTTCTCGGCGAGGCCGATGCGCGTGAGGTCGAGTCCGTCGATCTCTACCAGTTCACCAGCGTGCTGTGCCGCGCGCTCGACCAGGACGGCCGCAAGCGTATCGTCGAGATGCTGTGGGAAGTCGTGTTGGCCGACGGCGTCGTGCACGAATTCGAGGCCAATCTCGTCTGGCGGGCGGCCGAGCTCCTCGGCGTCTCGACGCGGGACCGGGTGGCGATCCGGAAAGCGGTGGAAAGCCGCAACGCGCGCTGCTGACGAAAGGCCCCCGTTTCTGCTCTCTGCGTTCACGCGGCATTCATGGGGCTTGCTTTACGGTTCGGCCCAAGAAGGATATTGGGACCGAACCATGTGGCGGGTCATGAAGCCAGCGATCGTGGCAGCCTTTGCGGCTGTCCTTTTTGCCGCTCCGGGACAGACCGGCGGGCCGGGATGTGTCGAGTGGAGCCAGGCAGGCCCCATCATCGCCGAGAACGGGCTCGTGCCGGCCAACGTCGTTTTTCAGAAGGTGCAGCAGCGCGCCGGCGGCAAGATCGTCAGCCAGGCGCTGTGCAATTCCGGCGGACAGTTCGTCTATCGCCTCGTCGTGCTCGGACCGACGGGCGAGGTCACCAACGTCACCGTTGACGCTCACACCGGCCAGTTCTAGGAGCGCTCCCATGCGCG
>CAYMJW010000012.1:11318-27170 GCA_964390455.1 uncultured Methyloceanibacter sp.
GTGCTGGCCCGGCTTCGCGCCCTGCTGCGCCGCGCCGCCGGGCACGCAAGCAACGAGATGGAATGCGGACCGCTCCGCCTCGACGCCAAGACGGCGCGGGTGACGGTGGACGGCAAGGCCGTGAAGCTCACCTCGCATGAATACCGGGTGCTCGCCTACCTCATGCTGCACAGGGGCAAGGTCGTCTCGCGCACCGAGCTCGTCGAACACCTTTACGAGCAGGATTTCGACCGCGACTCCAACACGGTCGAGGTGTTCATCGGGCGCTTGCGCAAGAAAGTCCCCGGCGACCTAATCAAGACTGTCCGCGGGCTCGGCTATTGCCTCTCCGACGCGTCCGATGAGGCCTAACTCTCTCGCGTTCCGCCTGTTCGTTTCCGCGGCGGCGTGGACGCTCGTCGTTCTCCCTGTCACCGCCATTCTCCTCATCTCGCTCTACCGCGAGGCGCTCGAGCGCAATTTCGATACGCGGCTCAACGTGTATCTCACGAGCCTCGTCGCCTCGACCGCGCAAGAGGGCGCGGCCACGCCGAAAGAGCCAGCCGATTTCGGCCAGCCCATCTTCGGCATTCCATTTTCCGGCTGGTATTGGCAGATCGGGCCGCTCGGCAAGGCCACGCGCCCCGACTTCGTCTCCGATTCCCTGCTCGACCAGCAACTCAAGCTGCCGAGCCAGAACGGCGTTCTGCCCGATGCGAGCCTGACGCGGCGCGCCTATATCGAGGGTCCCAACGACCAGCGCTTGCGCATCGTCGAGCGCGAGATCAGGCCGTCGGGCCCAAACGCCGCGCCCTATTCCTACGCGGTTGCCGGCGACTCTTCGGAGATCGACCGCGATCTTTCCGAGTTCACCATGATGCTGATCGCGGCGCTCGCCGTCGCGGGGCTCGGGCTTGTGGCGGCGACGTTCTTCCAGGTGCGGTTCGGACTGTCGCCGCTCCGCGCCATCGGCCAGGGACTCGCTGCCATCCGGTCTGGAGAGGCGGAGAAACTCGAAGGCGAATTGCCGACGGAGATCGAGCCGCTCCAGCACGAGCTGAACGCGCTGATCCAGTCCAATCGCGAGATCGTCGAGCGCGCGCGCACCCATGTCGGCAATCTCGCGCATGCGCTCAAGACGCCGCTCAGCGTCATCAGCAACGAGGCGCGAGCGCAGGAGGGCGCTTTGGGCGCCAAGGTGATCGAGCAGGCGGAGATCATGCGAACCCAGATCACGCACCATCTCGACCGGGCACGGGTCGCGGCGCGCTCGGGCGCGATCGGCGATGTGACCGATGTCGGCGCGGTGCTTCAGGCGTTGAAGCGGACGCTCGACCGCATCTACGAGGAGCGGGGCGTTGAGGTCGAACTTGCCGTCACGCCCGGACTGAAGTTCCAGGGCGAAAAGCAGGATCTCGAGGAGATGGTCGGGAACCTGCTCGACAATGCCTGCAAATGGGCGCGGTCGAAAGTAAGAGCGAGCGCCGAACGGAATGGCCCCGAGGCCAAGGTGATCGTGATCGTCGATGACGATGGGCCTGGTCTCACCAAGGCCGAACGGGCGAGGGTGGTGAAGCGGGGCCAAAGGCTCGACGAGAGCATGCCGGGCTCGGGGCTGGGGCTCTCGATCGTCGCCGATCTCGCCCATCTCTATAAGGGACGGTTCGACCTCGAGCCCTCGCCGCAAGGGGGCTTGCGCGCCCGCCTCGAGCTGCCCGCGGCTTAGAAACCGCGCGCTTTTGCGGCCCTGAAACGTAATTTGGCCCGAATTGTTATTTGTTAAGGATGCCGTAGCACGAATAGACTTACCTCAGTCTCTTGCCGGGGCCGGCCGCAGAGTTCGAGGCCGAAGGGGGAAGCGATGAGACGAGCACCGATCCTTGCCATTCTCGTTCTATCGACCGTGCTTGCGGCTTGCGGGCCGGGCAACAAGCAGGGCACGGGAACGATTGTCGGGGCGGTTGCGGGCGGCGCCGCGGGCGCCGCCATCGCAGGTTCGAAGAACCGCGCCGGCGGCATCGCCATCGGTGCCGTGGTCGGCGGCCTCATCGGCAATCAGGTCGGCGCGAGCATGGACGCGGAGGACCGCCGCCTCGCCTTGGCGGCCGAGTATCAGGCCCTCGAATATGGGCAGGCGGGCGCGGCGACGCCCTGGGACAATCCTCAGACGCAAAATCGCGGTCAGATCGTGCCGGGTAAGCCCTATCAGCAGGGGGCCCAATTCTGCCGACCCTACACTCACACCATTTATATTGGCGGCCAGCCGCAAACGGCGCGCGGCACGGCCTGCCGCCAGGCTGACGGCACCTGGCAAACAGTCGGCTAAGGGCTGCTCGGCTGAATCCGTTCGGCGGGCTGCGGCTTTTTCGCGGAATTCAGGCTCGCGCCGTCGCCCGTGCTTGCTCCCCTCCGCGCCTTTCCCTAGCCTGATCTTCAGTTCTTCAGGCGGAGGCTGTCGCGCCCGTGCTTGTCTGGTTCGTCCTCGCCGTTCTAACGGCCATCGTCCTTTTCGTCCTGTTGCGTCCGCTTATGGTGGCGCGCGGCGAGGCTCGCGTGGCGGAGTCCTTTGACGCCGCCATCTATCGCGACCAGCTCAACGAAATCGAGAGCGATCGCGCGCGGGGTTTAATCGGCGAGACGGAGGCCGAAGCCGCGCGGATCGAGATCGCGCGGCGGCTGCTTGCCGCCGATGAGAAAGCGCGCGCCGCTGGTCGCGCCCAGACGACGGGCAGCGCCGCCAAAGCGGCGATCCTGATTGTCGGCGCCGCGCTCCCGGTTCTGTCGCTCGGGCTCTACCTGACCTACGGCTCGCCGCGGCTTCCCGACCAGCCGCTCGCCGCGCGTCTCCAGGATCCGGCGAACGAGCAGAACATCGAAGCGCTCGTGGCACGAGTCGAAGCGCGGCTGCGCGCACATCCCGACGAAGGGGAGGGGTGGGAGGCGATCGCGCCGATCTATCTCAGATGGGGCCGCTACAATGAAGCGGTGGAGGCCTATGCACGCGCGGTCGCGCTGCTCGGTCCTTCGGCCAAGCGTCTCTCAGGCCAGGGCCAAGCGATCGTGCTTGCGAATGACGGCCTGGTGACGCCGCAAGCGCGCCAGGCGCTGGAGGAGGCGCTGAAGCGCGACGAAACGCTGATCGAGCCGCGCATTCTCATCGCCATCGCGAAGGAACAAGACGGGCAATTCAAGGAGGCGGTCGAGGATTGGCGAACGCTTCTCGCCAATGCCAAGGACGATGAGCCGTGGCGCGCGATGGTCGAGAAGCGGATGCAAGCGGCCGAGGCACATCTCGCCGGCACGCCGCCCGCGACCGAGCCGCCGGCGCAAGCCGCGGCGGGACAGGAGGGTGCGACGGGCCCGTCCGGCGCCGATATCGCCGCCGCCGAAGCCATGGACCCCGCCCAACGCCAGGCGATGATCGAGCAAATGGTGCAGCGCCTCGCCACCCGCCTCGACGAAGGCGGCGGGTCCATTACCGATTGGCTCCGGCTCGTGCGCGCCTATACTGTGCTCGAGCGGCGGGACGACGCGGTCAAGGCCTTGGACCGTGCCAAGACCAAGTTCAGCGGCGACAGCCAGGCCCTCGAAGAGCTCGACCGGTTGGCGGCCGAGCTCGGATTGAAGTCATGACGCGTAAGCAGCGGAGAGGCGTTCTGATCGGCACGTGCCTCACCGTGCTCGCCGTCGCCATCGGCCTTGTCCTCTTCGCCATGCGCGACTCGATCGTGTTCTTCTATAGCCCGAGCGAGGTGACGGAGATGGGGATCGCGCCTGGCACGCGCTTCCGCCTCGGCGGGCTGGTGGAAACGGGGAGCGTGGTGCGCGGCGAGGGGACCACGATCCGCTTCACCGTGACGGACCGCGCCAAGACCGTTCCCGTGTCCTATACCGGCGTCCTGCCGGATTTGTTCCGCGAGGGGCAGGGGGTCGTCGCCGAGGGAACGCTCGAACCTGACGGCACCTTCCGCGCCGACCATGTTCTTGCCAAGCATGACGAGAACTATATGCCGCCGGAAGTTGCCGCGAAGCTGAAAGCCCAGGGCGTGTGGCGCGAATATGAAGCGGCCAAGCCTGGCGAGGCCGATGCGAAAGCCAAGGTGAACTAGGGGATGGCAAGAAGGCAATGATTGCCGAGACCGGTCACTACGCGCTGATCCTCGCGCTTGCCGTCGCGATCGTGCAGATGCTTCTGCCTCTCATCGGCGCCCGACTCCGCGATCCGCAACTCGCTGCCATCGCCGAGCCCGCCGCGAAGATGCAATTCGTGCTCATCGCGATCGCCTTCGCCGCGCTCACGGCCGCCTATGTCACCTCCGATTTCTCGGTCAAGAATGTGTGGCAGAATTCGCACTCGGCGAAGCCGATGCTGTACAAGATTTCCGGCGTGTGGGGGAACCACGAAGGCTCGATGGTGCTCTGGGTGCTGATCCTCGCCCTGTTCGGCGCGAGCGTCGCGACCTTCGGCGCCAATCTGCCGCGCGAGCTGAAAGCCAATGTGCTCGCGGTTCAGGGCTCGATCGCGGCGGCGTTTTTGCTCTTCATCATTGTCACATCGAATCCGTTCATCCGCCTCGACCCGGCGCCCTTCGACGGCGAAGGGTTGAACCCTGTTCTGCAAGACCCGGCGCTCTCCTTCCATCCGCCCTTCCTCTATGCCGGCTATGTCGGCTTCTCGATGGCGTTCTCGTTCGCCGTCGCCGCGCTCATCGACGGCCGGATCGACGCGGCCTGGGCGCGCTGGGTGAGGCCCTGGACGCTCGCCGCCTGGATGTTCCTGACGGTCGGCATCGCCATGGGCTCGTGGTGGGCCTATTACGAGCTCGGTTGGGGCGGCTTCTGGTTCTGGGACCCGGTCGAGAACGCCTCCTTCATGCCGTGGCTCGCCGGCACCGCGCTGCTCCACTCGGCGCTGGTGATGGAAAAGCGCGACGCGCTCAAGGTGTGGACGATCCTGCTCGCCATCATCACCTTCTCGCTCAGCCTGATGGGGACTTTCCTCGTGCGCTCGGGCGTGCTCACCTCGGTGCATACTTTCGCCGTCGATCCCGCTCGCGGCGTGTTCATTCTCGCCATCATGGGTTTCTTCATCGGCGGCGCGCTCGCGCTCTTCGCCTGGCGCGCACCGCTCCTGTCGCAAGGGGGATTGTTCGCCCCCATCAGCCGCGAGGGCGCGCTCGTGTTGAACAATCTTCTTTTGACAACCGCTTGCGCCGCGGTTTTCGTCGGCACGCTCTATCCGCTCGCGCTCGAAGCGATCACCGGGGAAAAAATCTCGGTCGGCGCGCCCTTCTTCAATCTGACCTTCGTGCCGCTGATGGTTCCGCTTCTGATCGCCGTGCCGTTCGGGCCGCTGCTCGCGTGGAAGCGGGGAGACATGGTCGCGGCGGCGCAGCGCCTGATGGCGGCGGCGGCCGTCGCGCTCGCGGCGATCCTGGTGCTGCTCGCGGTGTTTTGGGGCCGCGGCCCGTGGCTCGCGCCGTTCGGCATCGGGCTCGGAGTTTGGCTTGTGATGGGCGCGCTGTCGGAGATCGCGTATCGGGTCAAGCTCACCGAGGCCGATCGAAGCGAGATTTGGCGCCGCCTCAGCAATCTGCCGCGCGCGGCTTACGGATCGGCGCTGGCGCATGCGGGTCTCGGGCTGACCGTGATCGGCATTGTCGCCACCACGGCGTGGCGATCGGAGGCGATCCTCCCGCTCAAGCCCGGTGAGAGCGCCGAAATCGCCGGTTACACGCTCACCTTCAATGGTGTCGCTGCGCGCGATGGGCCGAATTATCGCGAGCAGGCGGGCGTGTTTGCCGTCACGCGCGACGGCAGGGCCGTCACCGAGCTTCTATCGTCCAAGCGCAATTTCACCGTTGAGAAAACCGACACGACGGAGGCCGGAATTCATACAAGCTGGCGCGGCGATCTCTATGCCGTGCTCGGCGATCCACTGAAGGACGGCGCCTACAGCATCCGGCTCTACTTCAATCCGCTCGTCTATCTCATCTGGCTCGGCTCGGTGGTCATGTTCGTTGGCGGCGCCATATCGTTGTCCGACCGGCGCTTGCGGGTCGGCGCGCCGAAACGTGGACAGGCGAAGGTCGCGGCGGCCGCGGCGGGCGAGTGACCGCATGCCGTGGCGCACGCTACTTGCTTCCCTCATCTTTGCGGTTGGGACCGCTTGCCTTGCGCCTGGTCCGGCCCGCGCGGTCCAGGCCGACGAGGTCCTGACCGATCCCGCGCTCGAGGCCAGGGCGCGGGACATCTCGGCGGGCTTGCGCTGCCTCGTGTGCCAGAACCAATCCATCGACGATTCCAATGCGCCTTTGGCCAAGGACCTTCGGCTCCTCGTGCGCGAGCGGCTGAAAGCCGGCGACAGCAACAACGAGGTCGTCGATTTCATCGTCGCGCGCTACGGCGAGTTCGTCCTGCTCAAGCCCCGGCTTTCGCGGGGAACCCTGCTGTTGTGGTTCGCCACGCCCGCGGTCTTGGCTGCTGCCATGGTCCTGATCTTTCTCGGCTATCGCCGCAGGCGAGCGGCGTCGGAAGCCCTTGCGCCTTTGAGCGCGGGTGAGAAGCGCCGCTTGGACCGCTTGCTGGACGGCCGCTGACGGCTGGGCTAAAACCGGCAAGCGAACGCCTTGCCGAGGGCCGCTTTCGCCCCAGAACCTTACAGAAATTTAATGCCGCCGAAACGGCGGCGTAATCGGCAGACGCCTATATGTAACCGCAAGACGCCGCGGGCATGCCGATGCCAGGCTATCGATCGGGAATTTTCTTATCTCACGAGAGAGGTGACCTATGAGACTTGACCAGAGCCCAGCTGCGCCTGAGAGCTCACGCTCGCGGCCATCAAACCGCAAAGTCGCGCTCGCCGCGGCCGTCGCCCTGATCGCGACCGGCGGATTGGGGCTGATGCTCGGCACCAGCATGCCGATTGCGGTGGCCGAGACCCCGGCGCAGCCGACCATCGAAACGCCCATGGGCCGCGCGCCGCTCAGCTTCGCCGACCTCGTGGCCAAGGTCAGCCCCGCCGTGGTCAGCATCAACGTCAAGGGCGACGTCAAGGTTGCCGACAACGAGATGGAGATTCCGGGAATGCCCGATATTCCCGAGGACAATCCGCTCTACGATTTCTTCAAGCAGTTCCGCAAAGGCATGCCGCAGGCGCCGTCGAAGCCCATGCCGAGCCTGGCGCAAGGGTCCGGCTTCTTCATTACGCCCGACGGGTTCATCGTCACCAACAATCATGTGGTCGAGGACGCCGAGGACATCACGGTCACGCTCGAGGGCGGCGAGAAGTACCCGGCAAAGCTGATCGGCTCCGATCCGCGCACCGACGTGGCGCTCATCAAGGTCAGTGCCCCGGGCAAGACCTTTCCCTTCGTCGAGTTCGAAACCAAGGCTCCCCGGGTCGGCGACTGGGTGCTCGCCGTCGGCAATCCGTTTGGCCTCGGCGGCACGGTGACGGCCGGTATCGTCTCGGCGCATAAACGCGACATCGGCTCAGGTCCGTATGACTATCTCCAGATCGACGCGGCGGTGAACCGCGGCAATTCCGGCGGTCCGAGCTTCGATCTCGACGGCAAGGTGGTCGGCATGAACACCGCCATCTTCAGCCCGAGCGGGGGCAATGTCGGTATCGCCTTCGCCGTCCCGGCCGCCCTCGTCAAGGAGGTCGTCAGCGAGCTCCAGAGCCATGGCTCGGTGGATCGCGGCTGGCTCGGCGTCGTCATCCAGAACGTGACCGACGACATCGCCGACTCGATCGGCATGCCCGAGGCGAAGGGCGCCATGATCACCAAGGTGACCGAGGACGGCCCGGCGGCGAAAGAGGACCTCAAGCCCGGTGACGTCATCGTCGAGGTGAACGGCGAGAAGATCGACGATTCACGCGACCTGGCCCGCACCATCGCCGAGCTCAATCCGGCGACGGCCGTCAATCTCTCCATCGTCCGCTATGGCGAGAAGCGCGAGGTCACCATGAAGCTCGGCACGTTCCCGAGCCAGAAGAAGCTTGCCGCGCTCGAAGAGGACAAGCCCGACACCACGGGCGAGCAGATGAAGGACCTCGGCCTGTCGCTGGCCCCGGCCGCGAAGTTCCCCGGCGCCGGTGACGAGGGCGTGGTCATCACCGAGGTCGATCCTGCGAGCGACGCCGCCGACAAGGGCCTCAAGCCCGGCGATGTCATCCTCGAGGTTGCCGGTGTCAGCGTCTCCAATCCGTCGGACGTCGCTGCCGGCGTCAAGAAGGCCATGGATGGCGCAACGGCGGAAAAGGACACGGTCAAGGTGCTGATGCAGGTCAAGACCGGAGATCAGACGCGCTTCATCGCGCTTTCGCTGAAGAAGGCTGCTTAAATCGAGCCTTCGACGCCCGAGGGCGGCGCGGGTTCCCCCCACCGCGCCGCCCCGGCTCCTTTCCACCCTCGGTTCACCCGGAGATGCGAAGATCATGCGTGTGCTGGTGATCGAGGACGACCAGGAGACCGCCTCCTTCCTCGGACGCGCGCTGAAAGAGTCGGGCCATGTCGCCGAATATGCCGGTGACGGCCAGACCGGTCTCGATCTTGCCCGGGCCAACGCCTATGACGTGCTGATCGTCGATCGCATGCTGCCGAAGCGCGACGGTCTTGCCGTCATCGGCGCGCTGCGCGCCGAGGAGATCCGGACCCCGGCACTGATCCTGAGCGCGCTCGGCGAAGTCGACGACCGCGTCAAGGGCTTGCGCGCCGGCGGCGACGACTATCTGACCAAGCCCTACGCGTTCAGCGAGCTTCTCGCCAGGATCGAGGCGCTCGCCCGGCGCAAATCGCCCGAGGAAGGCAGCACGCGCCTCGTGGTCGGCGACCTCGTGCTTGACCGGCTCAGCCACAAGGTGACGCGCGCCGGCGATGCCATTATCTTGCAGCCGCGCGAGTTTCGCCTGCTCGAATATCTGATGAAGCATGCGGGCCAGGTGGTCACGCGCACGATGTTGCTGGAAAATGTCTGGGACTATCATTTCGACCCGCAGACCAATGTCATCGACGTCCACATTTCGCGGCTTCGCTCCAAGATCGACAAGAATTTCGGCAACCCGCTCCTTCATACCGTCCGCGGCGCGGGCTACAGCATCCGTGACAGCGCTCACTAAGCTCTTCCGCACCACCACCTTTCGTCTATCGCTGACCTATCTTGCGCTGTTCAGCGCCGCCGCGTTCCTCGCCATCGCCTATATCTACTGGAACACGACGGTCCTGCTGTCGCGGCAGCTCAATCAAACCATCGACGCCGAGCTCAAGGGCCTTGCCGAGCAGTACCGGGCAGGGGGGCTCGACCAGCTTGTCCGCATCGTCGCCGAGCGCAGCGAGACGCCGGGCAACAGCCTCTATCTCGTGGCGGACGGCGAGGGGCGGCGGCTCGCCGGCAATCTCGGCGCGGTGGCGCCGGATCTGTGGAATAGTATCGGGCCCGTCGAGTTCTATTACCGGCGCCCGGCGGCGGGCGGCGTCGAGCGCAGGCTCGCTTTCGCCAACGTGTTTCGGCTTCCGAGCGGTCACCGGCTGATCGTCGGCCGCGATATCGAAGATCGCCGCGAGCTCGCGCGCATGGTCCGCTCGGCCATGTTGTGGGGGCTCGGCGTGATGGCGCTGTTCGGCATCGGCGGCGGCTACTGGGTGAGCCGCAGGCTGCTCGCCCGCATCGATACGCTCGCCGCCACCACGCGCACCATCATGGCCGGCGATCTCGGCGGACGCCTGCCGATCGCAGGGTCCGGCGACGAGCTCGACCGCTTATCGGAAAGCCTCAATCTCATGCTGGCGCGGATCGAGCAGCTGATGGCGGGCTTGCGCGAGGTCTCGGACAATATCGCGCACGACCTGAAGACGCCGCTCAGCCGCCTGCGCAATCGGGTCGAGGCGGCGCTGCGCGAGCCCTACGGCGAGCCGGCCTATCGCGAGACGCTCGAGCGCACCATCGAGGAGGCCGACGGCCTCATCAAAACCTTCAACGCGCTGCTTTCGATCGCCCGCATCGAAGCCGGCGCCGGCGGCGAGAACCGCGAGAGGCTCGACGTCTCGGCGCTGTTGTCCGATGTGGCGGAGCTTTACGAGCCGGTCGCGGAGGAGCGCGGGCTCGTGCTCAAGGCGGAAGCGAATGGTCCGATCTTCGTTCGCGCCGACCGCCAGCTGCTCGGCCAGGCCATCGCCAACCTGATCGACAATGCGATCAAATATGGGGCGGCCGGAGAGGCACAGGGCGGGTCCAAGCCCGAGGTCGAGGTGACCGCTGCCGAAAAAGGCGCGGTCGTCGAGATTGCGGTCACCGATCGCGGGCCCGGGATTCCGGCCGCCGATCGCGAGCGCGTGCTCGACCGCTTCGTCAGGCTCGAGGCGAGCCGGTCTGAGCCGGGCTCGGGCTTGGGATTGAGCCTTGTCGCGGCGGTGGCGCGGTTGCATGGTGGCACCCTGAGACTCGAGGACAATGCGCCAGGGCTCAGGGTGGTCCTCGCTTTGCCGGGCGGGAGCGAGGCGACCGCGAACGGGGTTCCGGCTCAGGAGCAGGCGGCATCAGAGACCAGGGCAGCGTAACGGGGTTCATCGAGCGCATCACCGAGGCCCCGTGCGTCTACGATGCGGCCCGGGGAGCCGATGTCCTCGAAAGCCTGACGAAGGCGTTCCGTGACGCCTCCGCGTTCGCTCCCGCCGCGGCGCTGCTCGCCGAGGCGCGGCAAGCGCGCGACCTCCTCGAAGCCGCGTTCTCCGCGTCGCCCTACCTCGCCTCTCTCGCGCTGAGAAACCCCGCCGATCTCGCCGCGTGTCTTATGCGCGACCCCGACACGCATGTGGCGGATGCGCGCTCGGAGCTTGCCGCCGCGATCGCTAAGGCTACGACCCAGCAGGAGGTCTCCTCGCATCTCAGGCGCTTCAAGCGGCGCATGGCGCTGCTCGCGGGCCTCGCCGATCTCGGCGGCGTGTGGCCAACCGAGGGCACGCTCCATGCGCTCAGCGCCACGGCCGATGCTGTGTTGGAGCAGGCAACCGCGTTCCTGTTCCGCAAGGCGCGCGAGGCGGGCCAGATTGTGTCGCAAGAGAGTGTCATAGCGCCGGGCTATTTCGTCATCGCCATGGGCAAGCTCGGCGCGTGCGAGCTGAACTATTCGAGCGATATCGACCTCATCGTCTTCTACGACCCCGACAGCGCGGGGCTCAAGCCCGAGCTCGAGCCGTCGACTTTCTTCGTGCGGCTCACGCGCGATCTCGTCCGTCTGCTCCAGGAGCACACCGCCGACGGCTACGTCTTCCGCACCGATCTCAGGCTCAGGCCGGATCCGGGCGCGACCCAGATCGCGCTTTCGGTCGAGGCGGGGCTCACCTACTACGAGAGCTTCGGCCAGAACTGGGAGCGCGCGGCCCTCATCAAGGCGCGTGTGGCCGCCGGCGATATCGCCGCGGGCGAGGATTTCCTGCGCCAGCTCGCGCCCTTCATCTGGCGGAAATATCTCGACTACGCCGCGGTCGCCGACATCCACGCCATGAAGCGGCGGGTGCACGCGTTCAAGGGCCATGGCGCGATCGCGGTGGAAGGGCACGACATCAAGCTCGGACGCGGCGGCATCCGCGACATCGAGTTCTTCGCTCAGACCCAGCAGCTCATTGCCGGCGGCCGTCACCCCGAGCTCAGGACACGGGGGACGATCGAGACGCTCGATCACCTTGCCACGGGAGGGTGGATCGCGCCGGATGCCGCGAAGGAACTCACCGCTTCCTATCTCTTCCTCCGCCGCATCGAGAATCGGCTGCAAATGGTGGAGGACCAGCAGACCCACATCATTCCGGCCGAACGAGGCGAACTCGACCGCGTGGCGAGGCTTTGCGGCTTTGCCGAGACCAACGACTTCGGCGATGCGCTGCTGGCGCGGTTCAAGCGGGTCGAGACCCATTACGAGGCCTTGTTCGAGAAGCTTCCCGACATGCCCGCCTCCGCCCCGAGGCTTGTCGGCGGTGCCGATGAGGGGAACCCGGCCGCCCTTGCCGGTTTGGAGCGCCTCGGCTTCCGCAACCCCGAAGCGGCGATCGCTGCTGTTCGCGCCTGGGAGTCGGGCCGCTATGCCGCCACCCGCAGCGAGCGCGCGAGGGAGCGGCTCATCCAGTTCCTCCCCGCGCTTCTCGATGCGTTCGGCCGCACTGCGGAGCCCGATCTCGCGCTTCTCACTTTCGACCGGGTGATTAGCGGGATGCCGGCCGGGCTCCAGCTCTTCTCACTGCTTGCCGCCAATCCGAGCCTGCTCCGGCTGATCGCCGACATCATGGGGACGGCGCCGCGGCTTGCCCGCATCATCGGCAGACGGCCGCGGCTCCTCGATGCCGTGCTCGACCCCGGCTTTTTCGGCACCGCGCCCACTCCCGCCAAGCTGCGCGAGCTGGCGGGCGCCGCGCTGGCGGAGGCCGGCGACTATCAGGAGGCGCTCGAACGCGCGCGGATCGTCGGCCGCGAGCAGGCTTTCCTCATCGGCGTACGGGTGATCTCCGGCACGCTCTCGGCGCGGCAGGTCGGCGCCGCCTATACCGATCTCGCGGAGACCTTGATCGAGGCGCTCGCCAAGCGCGTGGAGGAGGAGCTTGTCCGCAGCCACGGCCGCATGACGGGAGGGGAGGCGGCCATCCTTGCCATGGGCAAGCTCGGGGGCAGGGAAATGACCGCGGGCTCGGACCTCGACCTCATCGTCGTCTATGATTACGAAGGCGACCAGTCGCAGTCCGACGGGGCCAAGAGCCTTCCCGGCGCTCAATACTACACGCGCTTCACGCAGCGCCTGATCGCGGCGCTCTCGGCCGAGACGGCGGAGGGTTCGCTCTATCAGGTCGATATGAGGCTCCGGCCCTCCGGCAGTCAGGGCCCGGTTGCGACAAAGCTGTCGAGCTTCACCGCCTATCAGGAGGGCTCGGCTTGGACCTGGGAGCACCTCGCGCTGACGCGTTCGCGCGTCTTGAGCGGTCCACCGTCACTTCGCCGTCAGATCGACGATACGATCAAACGCGTTCTCTCGGCCCCGCGCGACCGTGAAGCGGTCGCGGCCGATGTCAGAACCATGCGCGCCAAGATCGCCGGCGAGAAGGGCACCACCGACATTTGGGACCTGAAGCAGGTGCGTGGCGGGCTGATCGATCTCGAATTCATCGCCCAGTTTCTGCAAATCGTCAGCGCTGCGAAGCACCCCGAGGTGCTGGATCAGAACACGGAGGCCGCGCTCGCCAAGCTCGCGTCTGCTGGCGTGCTTGCGCCCGGCGATGCCGACATACTCGTGCCGGCGGCGCGGCTCTACAACACGTTGACGCAGGTGCTGCGGCTTTGTCTCGACAAGCCCTTCGCGGCGGATCAAGCGCCGCGCGCGTTGAAAGATTTGCTCGCCCGCGCCTCGGAGATGCCGGATTTCGCCACGCTCGAAGCCACGTTGAAGGACACGCTCGCCGCCGTGCACGAAGCCTTCGACCGCATCGTGGGCTAAGGCGAGGAGGGGGCGTCAGGCGGAGGCGGCGAGTTCCCGCGCTTCGTCGGCGGCCACGGGCCGCAACGGGATCGTGCAGGCCACGGTCGTGCCCTGGCCTTCGCGGCTCGTGATGCGAAGCGTTCCGCCATGCAGCTCGACCAGCGCCCGCGAAATGGCGAGGCCAAGTCCGCTTCCCTGGTGGCTTTTCGAGAATTGGTTCTCCACCTGCTCGAAGGGCCGACCCAGCTTGGCGATGTCGGCCTCGGCAATGCCGATGCCGGTATCCCTGATGGCGATCTTCACATAGCCGCGCGAGCGCGACAGGTGCACATCGACGCTGCCGCCGTCGCGGGTGAACTTGACCGCATTGGCGAGCAGGTTGAGGAACACCTGCTTGAGCGCGCGCCGGTCGGCTTCGAGCGGCAGGCGCTGCGGTCCATGACGGGCGAGCGTGATATTGCGCTCGGCGGCGCCCTGACTCACCACCTTGATGCAATCGGCGACGATATCGGCGAGATCGACGTTGCCGACGTCGAGCGACATGCGGCCGGCCTCGATCTTCGACATATCGAGAATGTCGTTGATGACTTCGAGCAGATAGTTGCCGCTGGCGAGGATATCGCGGGCGTATTCCTGATACTTAGGATGGCCGAGAGGGCCGAACAGCGTCTGCTGCATGACCTCCGAGAAGCCGATCACGGCGTTCAGCGGCGTGCGGAGCTCGTGGCTGATATTGGCGAGGAACTCGGATTTGGCGCGATTGGCGGCCTCGGCCCGGTTCTTCTCGACCGCATATTTCTCCGCAAGATCAACCAGTTGCTGCTTCTGCTGCTCGAGCTCGCGGCGCGAGGATCGAAGCTCGGCGACGCTCGCGCGGAGCTGCTGCTCGCTGTCGGCGAGGCGCTGCTGGCTCTGCTTCAGGACGGTGATGTCGGTGCCGACGCTGACATAGCCGCCGTCGCGCGTGCGGCGCTCGTTGATGTGCAGCCAGCGGCCGTCCTCGATCTGCGCCTCGTAGGTGCGGCTATCGTCATCACCGGAACCGGCCACGCTGACGCGCCTGGAGACGATCGGCTCCGACGCCCCGGCGATGACTTCGTCGTAGGGGCTGCCCGGCCTGACCATCTCGTCGGCAAGACCATGGAACTGCTGATACTTGCTGTTGCACATGACCAGGCGATTGTCCCGGTCCCACAGCACGAAGGCCTCGGAAATGGTCTCCACCGCGTCGCGCAGCCGCGCATTCTCGTCGGCCGAGCCGATCGGCACGGCGTGGTCGGCGACGGCGGCGATGCCGGTGAGGTAGGGTTCGCGATCGCCAGCCCCGCGCGTGATCTGGCCGCGCAGCCGGACCGTCACCCAATGACCGGCGGCGTGGCGGAGCCGGAAAGAGTGGTCGAAGTGGGAGGCTCCTTCGCGCAAGTGCCGGTCGATCTCACCGCGGAGATCGTCCTCGGGATGCAGTGCGCGGGCGATGACGCCGAAGGCCATGGCCTTGTCGTTCGCCTCGAGACCGAGCAGCCGGTACATCGGCGCCGACCAGTGCACATGGCCACGGGCGAGGTTCCAGCGCCAGACGCCGCAACCGGGCAAGGCTTCGGTCAACTCGCTCGCGAGCGTGCTGGTTTGCGCCCGCGCCGAGACAGGGGCGAGATGCCAGAGCCCGCCTGCGACGAGCGCGAGCACAAGGCCGGTGAGCACGAGAAGCGTGATTTCGAGCCGCGCCCCCTGACGCCAGTCGGCAAGAGCCGCGTCGACCGGCTGGATGAACGCGAGTTGCGCGTCAGCCACGTTGCGCACGGTGACGATAGCGTCGGTACCATCGAGCAGGGTGAGGCGCAGGATGCCTGCGTCCGCCCCGAAGGTGGTGAGAGGCTGCTCGGGGCCGAGAATGGTCAGAAGATCGCCTAATGGTGCCCCCTCGAGCGGCGCACGGGCTTGGATCTTGCCCTCGGCGTCGGCAAGCAGGATTGCCCGGTCCATGCCGAGCGCACCCTTGGGCAGGCTGTCGGCGAGAGCCTTCTGCCAGTCGCTGTCGGGGTTGAGCGTCTTGCTCTTGAGGTTCGCGGCGGTGCCGTCGGCAATCAGTTCGAGGCGGTGCTCTGCCGTGGCGAAGGCGGCCCGTTTGCCCGAGATCAGCTGGGTGGCGAAGCCGAGGATGGCAATTGCGGCAAAACCTCCGAGCAATAGGGGCAGAAGGCGGCGAGCCCGCTCGGCGTCGGGAAGATAGTGCGCGGCGAGGCTGCGGAGGTCCGGCCAATGCGGAACCGCGAATCCGAATCCCTCACGCGCCGAACGCGCCCGCGCCACTCGGTCCCCCTTCCGACAGTCTCCTGCTTCGAGCCGGAGACGTGCCGCATCTCCGAATCGCCCTCATCGCATTGGAATCGATGAAGAAGCATTCTGTCTAG
>CAYMJW010000012.1:27270-29015 GCA_964390455.1 uncultured Methyloceanibacter sp.
TCGGCGCGCGCGATCTCGGACGCCACGCCCGTGGCCACCAGGAGATCGAGCGTGGCGCTCCTGAGCGCCCTGGTGCCGGCGCTCGCGGGGTCGGGCGAATAGGGCCCGCTCGGCGCTGATGTTTCGTAAAGCTCGGCCAAGGTCTCGCCGATCGTGTTGCCGACATTCGCACGCAAGGACTCGCGGACCCGGTGCACGGCGTCGGTATCGACATTGCGCCCGAGCTCGCGCGCGATATCGGATTCGCCGGGAAGTTTAAGGAACTCGGCGCGGTAAGCGGCAAGCAGCGCCGCATCGCTTGCGGTGGCACCGAGGACCTGCGCGAGCCGCGCGGCCCCGTCGCCTTGCGCCGCCCCCGATCCGTCGCCGTTGCGCGCGGCGCCAGTGAGCAGGTTGGTGGCGTAGGTCTGCGCCGCCTGCCAGCGGTTGAACGGATCGCTGTCATGCATCATCAGGAACTCGATCCTGTCGGCGTCGAGCCCGGTGGTGACACGAACTGGTGCGGAGAAGCCGCGCAGAAGAGACGGCGTCGGCGGCGAGGGGACATCGCGGAAGGTGAAGACCTGCTCGCGATCCGTCACCTCGATCATGCCGTCGTCGAGGGACGCGCCATCGAGCTTCAAGGGGAGCTCATCGCCATTGGCGCCGATCAGCCCGAGCTTGAGCGGGATCAGCATCGGCTCCTTCTTGGTCTGGCCGGGCGTCGGCGGGATGACCTGGCTTACGGTGAGCCGCGCCGTCTTGGCATGGGGGTCGTAGTCGAGCGCGCAAGCAAGCTCGGGCGTCCCGCTTTGCGTGTACCAGAGCATGAACTGGGAGAGATCGCGCCCCGTGGCATCGGCCACCGAAGCGACGAAATCCTCGACCGTCACCGCCTGGCCGTCATGGCGCTCGAAATAGAGGTCGAGCCCTTTGCGGAAACCGTCGCGCCCGAGGAGCGTCTGCAGCATGCGGCAGAGCTCGGCGCCCTTCTCGTAAACGGTCGCCGTGTAGAAATTGTTGATCTCGATATAGGAGGCGGGACGAACGGGGTGGGCGAGGGGACCCGCGTCCTCAGGGAATTGATTGGTTTTCAGCACGCGCACGGCGGCGATGCGCTCGACCGGGCCCGAGCGCGTGTCGGCGGTGAACTCCTGATCGCGGAAGACGGTGAGACCCTCTTTCAGACAGAGCTGGAACCAGTCGCGGCAGGTGACGCGGTCCCCCGTCCAGTTGTGAAAATACTCATGCGCGATCACGCCTTCGATCGCAGCGTAGTCGGCGTCGCTCGCGGTGTCGGGGCGCGCGAGCACGAGCTTGTCGTTGAAGATGTTGAGGCCCTTGTTCTCCATCGCGCCCATGTTGAAGTCGCTGACGGCGACGATGTTAAACACATCGAGATCGTATTCGCGGCCGAAGCGCTCCTCGTCCCAGCGCATGGCGCGCTTCAGCGACTCCATCGCCCAGGCGCAGCGATCCTCCTTGCCATGCTCGACATAGATGGCGAGATCGACCTCGCGCCCCGATTCCGTGACGAAGCTGTCGGGCACGCAAGCGAGATCGCCGCCGACAAGCGCAAAGAGATAAGACGGCTTGGGGAAGGGGTCGTGCCAGATGGCGAAGTGGCGCGCGGTCCCCGGGATATCGCCTTGCGCCAGCGGATTGCCATTCGACAGAAGCACGGGCGCCGCTTCACGGTCCGCCTCGATGCGCACCGTATAGACCGCGAGCACGTCGGGCCGGTCGATGAAATAGGTGATGCGGCG
>CAYMJW010000012.1:29115-32120 GCA_964390455.1 uncultured Methyloceanibacter sp.
GGCCTGACCTTGAGCTTCGCGGCGACGCGGGTTGCGTTCGGGTCGAGGGCGAAATCGAGCTCCACCGCCTCGATGAGATAGTCGGGCGGCGCGTAATCGGCGAGCAGCTTCGGCTTGCGGCTGGACTCTTGCATGACACCAAAACCCCGCTGGAGCGTAACAGACTAGTCGAGATCGGCGTTGCGCAGGCGGAGCGCGTTGCCGACGACCGACACGGACGAGAAGCTCATCGCCGCCGCGGCGATGATCGGCGAGAGCAGGATGCCGAAGGCAGGATAGAGCACGCCGGCCGCGACCGGAACGCCGAGCGCGTTATAGAGGAAGGCGAAGAACAGATTCTCTTTGATATTGCGCATGGTGGCGCGGGCGAGATTGACGCCGCGCACCACGCCGCGGAGATCGCCCTTCAGCAGCGTGAGGCCCGCGCTCTCCATGGCGACGTCGGCGCCGGTGCCCATGGCGATGCCGACATCGGCCTTCGCGAGCGCCGGCGCATCGTTGATGCCGTCGCCCGCCATGGCCACGACCTCGCCTTTGCTCTGCAAGCCCTCGATGATGGTGAGCTTGTCCTCAGGCCGAAGACCCGCCCGCACCTCGTCGATGCCGAGGCGCTGGGCGACGGCCTTTGCCGTGGTCTCGTTGTCGCCGGTCGCCATCACGATTTTCAGCCCAAGCCCGTGGAGCCTGGCGATCGCTTCTGCGGCCGTGGCCTTGACGGGATCGGCGACCGCGACGAGGCCGGCAAGCTTACCGTCAACGCCTAAGAACATCACCGTCTCGCCTTGCTTCCGCCGCGCCTCGGCCGAGGCCGCAAGCGGGGAGGGATCGACCTTCGCGCCTTCCATCATCCGCTGATTGCCGAGCAGGACGGCGCGCGCGTCGATCTTTCCCTTGACGCCCTGGCCGGTCACGGCGTCAAAGCCTTCTATCTTGTCGAGTGTCAGCCCGCGCGCCTCGGCGCCGCGAAGGATCGCCGCGGCGAGCGGGTGCTCGCTGCCGGCTTCGAGCGAGGCCGCGAGCCGCAACACCTCGCCCGCCTCGAAGCCTGGCGCCGTTTCAACCCCAGTCAGCGTGGGCTTGCCCTCGGTCAAGGTCCCGGTCTTGTCAACGACGAGCGTGTTCACCTTGGCGAGACGTTCGAGCGCGGCGGCGTTCCGCACGAGCACGCCTCCTTGCGCGCCCCGCCCCGTCGCGACCATGATCGAGATCGGCGTGGCAAGCCCGAGCGCGCAGGGGCAGGCGATGATGAGAACGGTGACGGCGGCGACCATCGCGTAAGCGAGCTGCGGCGACGGTCCCAACGCATACCAGGCGATGAAGGCGATCACCGCGACGGCAATGACGGCCGGCACGAAATAGCCCGCGACGGTATCGGCGAGGGCCTGGATCGGCGCGCGCGAGCGCTGGGCGGACGCGACCATCTCGACCACCTGGGCGAGCGTCGTCCCGGCGCCGGTGCGGTCGACGCGCATGTCGAAGCTGCCCGTACCGTTCAGCGTGCCGCCGGTGACGCTGTCGCCGGCGATCTTCTCGACCGGGATCGGCTCGCCGGTCAGCATCGATTCATCGACCGCGCTCCGGCCTTCGATCACCGTGCCGTCGATCGGGATCTTGTCGCCAGGCCGCACCCGCAAGATGTCGCCGACCTTGACGGAGGCAAGCGGCACGCTCTCGGTTTTGCCCCCGCTCAACACCTTAAGCGCGGTTTTGGGCGCGAGGTCGAGGAGCGCGCGAATGGCGCCGCCCGTCTTTTCGCGCGCCCTGAGCTCAAGCACCTGCCCAAGCAGAACGAGCGCCACGATCACCGCGGCGGCCTCGAAATAGGTCGGGACGAGACCGTGGACGTCGCGCATCGACGGCGGGAACAGGCCCGGCGCGACGGTGGCAACCACGCTGTAGAGGAACGCAGCGCCCGTGCCGAGCGCGATCAGGGTGAACATATTGAGCCAACCCGAGCGGAGCGAAGCGATCCCGCGCTCGAAGAACGGCCAGCCGCACCACAGCACTGCCGGTATGGCGAGGGCGAGCTTCAGCCATTGCTCGGCTTGCCGCGACAGGAAGGGCAGGAGATCGACGCCGAAGACGTGGGCGCCCATGTCGAGGAGAAGCAGCGCGAGCGCGAGCGGCGCGCCGACCCATAGCCTCCTGGTGAAATCGATCAGTTCCGGATTGTCGGTGTCCTCGGGCAATGCGCCCATCGGCTCGAGCGCCATGCCGCAAATGGGGCAGGGGCCCGGCCCCTCCTGCACAATCTGCGGATGCATGGGGCAGGTGTAGAGCGTGCCGGCGGGAAGCGGCTCGGGCTCACCCGCTTTGTCGAGATAGCGCGTGGGATCGGCGGTGAACTTCTTGCGGCAGCCCTCCGAGCAGAAAAAATAGGTGTTGCCGCGGAACGCTGCCGTGGGCTTGCCCGCGTGCGGATCGACCGTCATCCCGCAGACCGGGTCTGTCGCCATATGCGTGTTTTTTGCGGCTTGTTCGTTCATGGTTTGGGATGATTGGCGAACCTGCTTGCGGAAATGCGAGCAGGAATGGCTATCATGGGATCCCTAATAATATGGGGTTGGAGGGCAGGGGATGCGACAGGGGCGGTCGGGCTTGGGCATTCTCCTTTGGCTTCTGCTCGGCGGCGCGGCCGGCGTCGCGGCGGGGTACTACGCGGGCTATTACGAGTGGGGCCGGCCGGTCAATTGGTATGCCGCCGATATTGCGAAGCTCGAGCCCGGCCCCGAGACGGACCTGATCCGCTACGGCCGCGACCTGATCGTCAATACCCCGAGCCATATCGGCAAGAACGCCACCGATCCCGCCATGCGCTATGCCGGCAACGATCTCGCCTGCCAGAACTGTCATCTCAATGCGGGATTGCAGCCATACGCGGCGCCCTTCGTCTCCACCTTTGCGACCTTTCCCATGACGGTGGACGACCAGGTGCTCACGCTGACCGATCGCATCAATGGCTGCATGCGGCGGAGCCTCAATGGCAGGGACTTGCCGAGCGAGGG
>CAYMJW010000013.1:0-12094 GCA_964390455.1 uncultured Methyloceanibacter sp.
CGATCGCGAAGCCTTCGGCGCCCTCGCCAAGCGCCGCCACGCGGCCCACGATCTCATGGCCGAGAATGAGCGGAAGCTTGGGATGGGGCAACTCGCCGTCGAAGATGTGAAGGTCGGTGCGGCAAACGCCGCACGCCGCAACCTCAATGAGAATTTGGCCGGGCCCCGGAGTCGGAATCTCAAGCTCCGCGGCGCGAAGCGCCTTGCCGGGCGCGTCCAGCACCATCGCCTGCATCACGGGAGACCTCACGCGGCTTACTCGATGCTCTTGCGGATTGCCGCGAGCAGAGCGGACCGGCTCGCCTCAGGACTCATCTGATAGCGGTAATAGCCCACCATATCCCTGATCCGCTGATACTCTTCCGGCGTGAACGGCATCACGCAGCCCTCGCCGGAAGACGCCGCTCCGCCGCCCGGAGCCTCGCAACCGTCCAGCGATGCGTGGTCGAAACCGGCGGCCCAATGGCCAATCTGGTGCACGGCCTCCATTCCAGGCTCGAAGGGCCAGGGCTCGTTCGCAGCGGATCGCGGGGCATCGGGCAGGCTCGCATGATGGATGACAATGCCGTCGCGCTCTGGCGAGGCCGCGCGCGACCACGGGAAAGTGGCGTAACCCGAGAGACCGCCGCCGGGCTCGGCCGTGTAGATGTTCAGCGTACGCGCGGTGTCCTTCCCAAGCTCGACCTTCATCGCGATTTCGGCGTGGCTTCCCGGCTCATGGCGGAACCAGGCCTTGTTCTCATGTAGTCTCGCTTCGGCGATTTGAAACGCGATTCCGGCGGGCTCATAGACACGATTGAGCAATTCGACCTGGGCTACGAGCCGGCGGTGCGACAGATAACCTTGCGCGCCGTCATGGATGATGTGTAAGCGGATCGGGATCACCGTCTTGCGGAAGCTCACGCGGTGCTCGAGGAGCGCGTCGAGCACGCGGTTCGTCTGGATGACCTCGCTCGGCGTCGGCGGCGGGGTGCCGCAGCGATAGAGCGTTGGCGCAGGCGTGGTGGCCGCGAACGCCGTGCCGATCGCCGCGACGTGTGGCGCCGCGCAAGCACATGCCGACGAGACGAGGAACTCACGGCGATTCACGACGCGCTCCCTGTAGGATCGGCAAGACTAGAATGAAGCGGGCGGCTTCGCCATCCCGGCAATCGGGGCCGCGTCTCGCCCTATTGGATGCCGCTCAGGATCGTGTCCTGAATCGCCTGGTCAGGGCCGCCGAGCCATTTCTTTGCGCTACCGGTGATGAGCAGGCCCCAGGCCTTGCCCCCGCTCGGCGAGAACAACACGTAAAGCTGGTTCTCGGCGCATTCATTGGGTTTGCAGGTGAAGGCGAGCGTATAGGTCTGATCGTTTGCCTGGATCGCGATCGATGGCATTGGCGGCCCGTCCAAGCTCTTGGCGTATTCTTCGATCCATGCCGGCGGGGTCTCGCCCGCCAGCATCCCGGACCAGGCGCCCCGATGGGCGGGCTGCTTCATCAGATCGGAAAGATAGGGCCCTTTCGGCGCATCGGCCGCGAATGCGGGAACGCAGCAGGCGGCGAGCAGGAGGACCCGCAAGAAGGTGGCAAGCATCGGCAAACCCCGTCGGATGTGAGGGTGCGGCGAGCCGCACCCTGTCGTGAGCGCGACGGCGTTATATCCGAAAAGGCTCTAGTGCCGAAGGAGGGGCCAGCCCTGGGGGCCAGGTGCCGTGGGCGAAAGCGAGACGGGCGCATCCATGGTTTGCTCATGGGCGCCATAAGGACGGCCCGAGAGAGAGCCGGTGAGATGACGCTCCGGCACAGGCGAGGCCGCCGCCCACATGGCAGCAAAGGCGAGCCGGCCGAGCCGCGCCTTTTCCGGTGCGTTCTCGTCGAACAGGGTCAAGGCATTGCGCCTGTCGGCGTCGCGGCGCATGGCGTCGCCCGACCAGCACATGGCCGGACCATAGACGACTTGCTCATGCGCTTCGAGAAGGCGCGGGTTGCGCGCCCAGCGGATCAGGTCTGCGGCATAGGCTTGCGGCGCAAGCGCCGAGAGGGAAGCGAAGAGCTGGCGCAAATCGTCCTCGGGATCGAGCCGCGCCAAAATCACCTTGGCGCCGACGCCCGCATGCCGTAGCGCACCCTTGAGGCCTATGAGCGCCTTGGCGGGGTCTGAGGCCGGCGAGCGCAGGATCAGCGTGAGCGAGGCGCCCGCTTCGGCGCGCTCGATCGATCGCGCCATCATCTGGAGATGCCGGCGGAGCTCGATTTCCCTCACGTCCCGCGAAGTCTCCAGATCGGCCACGACGCTCATGTTCCCCCCGCATCTCGTTGATGAAGCTCGGCGCCGGACGCTATGGCGCCGGCTTTCGCCTCGCTCTGAAATGCCAGAACAGGGTTAAGGAAGCTTTGAGGGCCGCCCGCCGCGGGGCTGGAGGCGTTGCCGGTGACGAGGGGAGCGCCGCGCGCGCATGCGTTTCGACGGGATGGAAACGCGCCTGCCGGGGCGGCAAGATCATTGGTGTTCCGGAGCGGCTCGGAACGGGTGCCGAGCCGGTACGCCATACGGAGCATTACGCGTTACTCTAACAACCAGGACCCTTTACGCGCCCCGTTGCCGCCATTGCCCACTAGCGGCGTACCCCAACCCCAGGGGACGCCTGAATTGTGTCGCTGTTGCGACCGGGTGCCCGCATTGCTTGAACGAGGTTCTCAGCGATTGGTTCCCGTAGCAACTTTTGGTTGAGCAAGACGTATGGTTCAGCCAAGGCTGGTTCTTGGTCGTCGTGCTTGGGTGGAAGGAGTCGGAAAGACATGGCGTTTTATCTGGTCTCGGCAGTCCCCAATCAGGAGCTGATGGAGGAGCTTTCGCAGCGGCTCGCGCGGAACGAGTTCATCGGCCTGCGCCCCTTCGGCCCGGCGCTGTCGTGGTCGCTCAAGGGCGCCCGCCTCAGGCGCGACGGGGTCGCGGTTTGGGAAGAGGAGGACTATTGCCGCCCGCCGCTGGCCGAAGAACGCGCCGCCGTGCTCGATGCATATTTTCGCGATCTCCGTGTCGAGCCCGTGAGCGAGGGCGGAGGCTGGAGGAGGATCGAGGCCCTGCCGCGGCTCTTCCCCGAGTTCGAGGAATGACAAAAGCCGTTTGGCGCACGGGGAAAGCGTGACTACATACTCATCGATGACGGAACTCCCGACCAAAGTGCGCGTGCTCGAAGCGCTGAAACGGATCAGGGCCCCTGGCGTTGACGCCGATCTTGTGCAGCAAGGGCTGGTCTCCGAGATCGTCATCAACAAGGGCAAGGTCTATTTCGCGATCTCGATCGATCCGGCGCGCGCCGGCGAGCTTGAAGCTCTGCGCAAGGCAGCCGAGAGGGTGGTGGCCGAAGTGCCCGGCGTCACTTCCGTGACCGTGACGCTGACCGCCGATCGCGCCCCTGCCGGCGGTAACGGCAAGGGTCAGGCAGCGCCGCAAGGCTCGCCCTTCGCGCGGCCGGGTGCGGCGCGCGACGCGCGTCATCGTCAGGGCGGCGTGCCCGGCGTCGCCAACATTATCGCCGTCGCCTCCGGCAAAGGCGGCGTCGGCAAATCGACGGTCGCGGTCAATTTCGCGCTTGCGCTCAAGGAGCGCGGCTTGCGCGTCGGCATTCTCGACGCCGATATCTACGGACCGTCGATGCCGCGCCTGCTCGGTCTCAAAGGGCAGCCGCAGCAAGTGGGCGACAAACTTGCGCCGATGGAGGCCTACGGGGTGAAGGCGATGTCCATGGGCTTCCTCGTCGACGAGGAGACGCCGATGATCTGGCGCGGGCCGATGGTGATGTCGGCGCTGTCGCAGATGCTGAAGGATGTGGCCTGGGGCGAGCTCGACGTGCTGGTGGTGGACATGCCGCCCGGCACCGGCGATGCCCAGCTCACCATGGCGCAGCAGGTGCCGCTTGCGGGGGTGGTGATCGTGTCCACGCCGCAGGACCTTGCGCTCATCGATGCGCGCAAGGGCCTCAACATGTTCCGCAAGGTCAATGTGCCAGTGCTCGGCCTGGTCGAGAATATGAGCACCTTCGTCTGTCCGCATTGCGGGGAACGCTCCGACATTTTCGGCCATGGCGGCGCTCGAAGCGAGGCGGCCAGGCTTGGCGTGCCCTTCCTCGGCGAAGTGCCGCTCGTCCCGGTCATCCGCGAGACCTCGGATACGGGGCGGCCTGTGATCGCGACAGCGCCCACTTCGCCCGCGGCGGAAGCCTTCCGCGCGATCGCGGCGCGCGCGGTTGCTGCGCTCGAGGAGAGCAAGAGCCAGACGCGACCGGCGCCGACAATCGTCATGGAGAGTTGAAAGCTTGCGGAAAGTGCGGCGACTCAGATAAGGCGATTCCAAGCGTCGGCCGCGTGCAACTCGCAACTTTTGGCTCTTGCCTTCCGTGACAAAGACACGAAGCGACGTGCCGGTGTTCTTGCTTTACGCCGGCATTATTCATGCCATCGCGCTCGCATTGCTTTTGCCGATGATCGTTACTCTGCCGGGCCCCGGCGCGGAGACCGCGCCAGCGCGCCCGCCGGCGTCCGCGCCTGCGGTCGAAATCGCGCCGGTCGATGTCGTCGTTCTCCCGCCGCCTCAGCCTCTGACCGATGTCGGGCCCGAAGAGACGTCCGCGCTGCCAGCGGGGCCTCGGCCGCGCGAGGGGAACGCGCCAGCAGCGGCGCCGGGCGCGATCGAACCGGAGCCCAGGCAAGAGACAAGGGAGGACGGGCCTGCGCCCGAGCCGCAAGAGCAAGCGACATCGCCGCAGCCCGCGCCTGCAAAGACCGAGACGGTCGAGCCCGAAACACCGGCGACGGGCGGTGTCGAGGCGGCGCCCGTGCCGAACGAGGCCGCCGCCCCGCGCGCGCTTAAGCCTCACGCCGGGGAGGCGCCGCAGCAGCCGGAGCTTCCCTCGGCAAAGCCATCAGCCGCAGAGGCGGACAAGCCGGAGAAGAAGGGCGCCGAGGTACAAACGCCGGTTCCCCTCACCACAGAAGCGGAAGCGAAGAACCCAACGCCGGCAAGGCTTGCGCCGCGCACAACCAAGAAGACAAGCGCTCAGCGCGGCCGCACGGCAAAGCCTGCGCTAAGCCGCACCGCGAAGAGCCAAGCTAAGTTCGCGCCCTTCAATGGGATGCTGAGCGGGTTGCTCAGTCCCCCCGCCGCCAAGCGGAAGTAATCGCGCGTTTGAGCCTGGTGCGCCTAGGCCGCGCTCTCGCGCGCCGCGGCAATTGGCATCACGTTGCCGCTCAGTTCCATCAGGGACGCGTCGGCAGGGCCGGGATAGCCGTAAAGGAAGCCCTGCACCTGTGGGCAGCCGAACTCGCGCAGCATCGAAGCTTGCTCCTCCGTCTCCACCCCCTCGGCGGTAATCGTCACGTCGAGCGCCTTGCCGAGCGCGATGACGGTCTTGACGATCACGCGCATCGCCGGGTCGCGCGTCATGCTGCGAATGAACTGACGGTCGATCTTGATCTTGGAAAAGGGGAAGCGCGCGATATAGCTCAAGCTCGAATAGCCGGTGCCGAAATCGTCCATGGCGATGTTGACGCCGAGCTGGCGCAGGCGATTGAGTTTGGCCAACACCTCCTCGGTGTCGTTGATGAGGAGGTTCTCGGTGACTTCGAGTTCGAGCCGCTCGGACGGCAGTCCTGACTCCTTGAGCACGCCGGCGACCAAGTCGGCAACGTCGCCGTGGCTGAATTGCGCCGGGGAGAGATTGACCGAGACGAAGAGCGGCTCGGGCCACTTGGCCGCGTCGCTACAGGCGCGGCGCAGAACCCACTCACCGATCGGGACGATCAGGCCCGTATCCTCGGCCACGGCAATGAAATGGGCCGGCGCGATCTTGCCATGCACCGGATGATGCCACCGGATCAGCGCTTCCGAACCGCATTGGCGCTCGGTGGCGAGGTCGAATTGGGGCTGGTAAACAACCTCGAATTCGCCGCGGCCAAGCGCCAGACGCAACTCGTGTTCGACCATGCGGCGGCGCTGCAGCGCCTTGTTCATGCTCTCCTCGAAGAAGCACATGCGCTGGCCGCCGTCGCTCTTGGCGCGCGCCAAGGCAATGGCCGCGTGACGCAGCGCGGCTGCGGCGGTGTCGCCATCGGTCGGCACAAGGGCCGCGCCGGCGCTTGTCGTCACCGGTAGCTCCTTGCCGGCAACCTGGAACGGCCTTTGCAGGACGTCGACCAGGCGATTCATGAAGCTCATGACCTCGCCGAGATTGGCGATGTCAACGAGGGCGACGGCGAATTCGTCGCCGCCCGTCCGTGCCAGGAGGTCGCCGTCGCGCAGCGTCGTTTGAATGCGGGCACCGATGTCGCGCAGCACCTGATCGCCGCCGCTGTGATCGACGGTGTTGTTAATGTCCTTGAAATTGTCGATGTCGAGGCAGAGCACGGCGATGCTGGCGCAGTCCCGGTGCATGCCGTCGATGGCTTTGGCGAGGTCGTCGCTGAAGCTCTTGCGGTTGGCGAGGCCGGTGACAGGGTCATGTTCCTCGAGGTAGCGGAGCCGGGCCTCGTCTCGGCGCCGCTCGCGTCCCCGCATCCAGGCAAAGGCGGCGGCCAGGGCAATGCCCGCGCCGAGCAGGAGCAGCGTGATGCCCGTGACCCATCCGAAATAGTGCGCGAGAGCTTTGGCCTGATCGCTCTGGTCGAGATAGATGACGAGCCTGCCCCGCGGTTCGCCGTCCAGCGCCAGCGGGAGGGTGAGAGCGGCAAAATTCGACGGAAGCGATCCGGCTGAACTTTCGTAAAGCGTGATCTTGGCTTCCTCGTGCGCTGGGCTCGCCAACAGCGTGACGAGCTCCTCCTCGAGCTTGAGACCGGCAAGGCCGCTGGTGAAAGCCAACTGGCCGTGACCGTCGTAGAGTTCGTAGCGCAACACGCGATGGCCGTAGCCGCTCTTGCCGAGAATGTCCGCGAACGCGGACGTCAACGACTGGCGGCCGGGCGCTTGGAAGAGCGCATCGGACTCCTCCAGTAACTTGGTCTTAAGACGGGCGGCGGCAAGGGATGCTTCGCGCTCGAGCTCGAGCCGGCCGATTTCGCCCGGTGCGACGACAGCCGCGGCGGCTATTGACGCGCCGAGCGACAATAGAAGCGCCCAGTACCAATACTTGTTGAGCGACCTCAACGACGGCATGAACCAGCGCCCGCGCTACTCCAAACGGCGCCCAATGTCGCCGCGATGGGTTAAGATCGCGGTAAGCTCGTTGCTTAACAAACCATGCCCGCCAGTACGGCCGAGTAAGGGGCATACGGAAAAATTGGCCGGAACGCGCGGTGCGCCGTTTCAGCCCCCGGTCAGCGACATCGGCCGCGCCACCGAAGGCCGATGCTCCCGGCCGATGACGAAGTCATGGCCCTTGGGCTTCCGGGCGATGGCGGCGTCGATCGCGGCGTGCAGAAGAGCATCGTCGGCGCGTGCCCTGAGCGGGGTCCTGAGATCGGCGGCATCCTCCTGGCCGAGGCACATATAGAGTGTGCCGGTGCAGGTGACGCGCACGCGATTGCACGATTCGCAGAAATTGTGCGTCATGGGGGTAATGAAGCCGAGCCTGCCGCCCGTCTCGCGCACGCTGACATAGCGGGCGGGACCGCCGGACCGGTAGGGGTCGTCGTCGAGGGTGAAGCGCTGCGCGAGCCGCGCACGCACCAGAGAGAGCGGCAGATATTGCGCGGTGCGATCGGCGCCGATCTCGCCCATGGGCATGGTCTCGATCAAGGTGAGATCGAACCCCCGGCCGTGGGCCCAGCGCAGGACCTTCTCGATCTCGTCCTCGTTCACGTCGCGGAGCGCCACCATGTTGATCTTGATCTTGAGGCCTGCGCGCTCGGCGGCATCGATGCCGGAGAGCACCTGGGCGAGATCGCCCCGCCGGGTGATGGTGCGGAACTTGGCGGCATCGAGCGAATCGAGCGAGACATTGATGCGGCGGACGCCGCAGGCGGCAAGCGCCTCGGCATGGACAGGAAGCTGGCTGCCATTCGTGGTGAGCGTCAGCTCATCGAGACCTTGGCCGAGATGGCGCGAGAGCGAGCGGACCAGCCACATGATATTGCGCCGGACGAGCGGCTCGCCCCCGGTCAACCTCAGCTTGCGGACGCCCTTGGCGACAAAGGCGCTCGCCAGCCGGTCGATCTCCTCAAGGCTGAGCAGCTCCTCGCGCGGCAGGAACGTCATGGTCTCGGCCATGCAATAGACGCAGCGGAAATCGCAGCGGTCCGTGACCGAGACGCGCAAATAGGTGACGCGGCGGCCGAAGGGGTCGATCAGGGGGCTTCCGGTCATGCCTCTTCGCTTTCGTCTCCTTGGCTCCGGGCCTTGGCCTTGCGGCGATAGGCCTTGGCGCTTTTGACCACCCGCTTGCGAAAGAGAGGGCTCGTAAGAGCCAGGGCCGTCGCGCTGCGGCGCTTGACTGTCTTCTTTGCCTTCGTTTTCCGGCCGGTTCTCTTCTTTGGTTTGGCGCGGCGTTTCCCGGAGGTGACCGCCATGGATTTTCTTCTCGAATATAGGAATATAGGCGCTCCAGCTTTGACATAACACGGGATCGCGCGCCATAGGAGACCAGGCATGGATGAGCAACGCTTCAATATGTCGATGCGCAAATATCTGAAGGAAGTGGGCGTCACCTCGCAACAGGCCATCGAGGAGCTTGTGCGCGACGCGCATTTGGGCGGCAAGGGCAAGCTCAAGATGACGATGGTGCTGACGGCCGAAGGCACCAAGCTGAAGCACGTGGTCGAAGGCACGATCGACCTCGGCTGAGGCCCCCCAGGGAAGGCAGGCAATGGCCCAACCATGGCCGACCGAGCTTAAGCTCGACAAGGAGCGGCGCGTCTTGACCGTGACCTTTGACGACGGACGGAGCTTTGCGCTTCCGGCCGAGTTGCTGCGCGTGCTATCGCCGAGCGCCGAGGTGCAAGGCCACAGTCCCGAGCAGCGCGTCACGGTCGCAGGCAAGAAATCGGTCGGCATCGCCCGGCTCGAGCCCGTCGGGAACTATGCCGTGCGCATCGTGTTCGATGACGGCCACGATACGGGGCTCTATGTCTGGGCCTATTTGCGCGAGCTCGGCGAGAACCGTGAGGCGCGCTGGCAGAGCTATCTCAGCGACCTCGGCGCCAAGGGTCTCGCCCGCTGAGCGGGGCTGCGAAATTTGTGGAGCAGGTCATGCCCCGGAAGCTGACGGCTGCGGATTGGATCCTCAAGACGATGGCTGCAGTAGCGGGCGCGGACGGCAGGCTCAATGCGCGCGAAGTGGGACTGATTCAGAAGATCTATCGGGACGAGACCGGCAAATCGGTCGACGTGAGCGGCATCGTCCGGGCGGTTGAGGCCTACGCGACCAAGCACGATCTGCTGGCTGAGCTCTCAGAGGCCGCAGGTGCTATGAGCGCCGAGCTGAAGGACGAGATCATCCGCGCCGCATACCTCATGCTGCACGCCGATGAACACGTCGCCGGAAAGGAGCGTGAGAAGTTGCAAGACATAGCGGCGGCGCTGGAAATTTCCGAGACGCATTTATCGGCGATCGTCGACGCAACCGAGTCAAGTTACGACAAAGAGCCTTGGTAGTGCGCCACCGTGGCGTCTATTTTCTTGGCGACTTCGCTTCCTTGGCGAGAAGGGCGCGCTTGCGCTCGACGCCGCCGCGATAGCCCGACAGCGATCCGTCGCTCGCCACCACGCGATGGCAGGGAATCGCGACCGCGATGCGGTTCGAGGCGCACGCCCGCGCCACCGCGCGCGCCGAGCCGCCCGCGCCGATCGCCTTGGCGATTTCCGCGTAGCTTGCCGTGGCGCCGGAGGGGATGCGGCGGAGCGCCTCCCACACGCGATGCTGAAACGCCGTGCCGCGGATGTCCAAGGGGAGATCGAAATCTTTGCGCGGGTTCTCGACGAAGGCAATCACCTTGGTCATGAGTTGCCGGAAGTCCTTATCGGCCTCGACCAGATGGGCACGCGGGAACTGACGGATGAGATCGCCGCGAAGAGATTCCGGATCGTCGCCGAGCAGAATGGCGCAAACACCCTTCGCGCTTGACGCAACGAGGATCGCGCCGAGCGAGCACCGGCCGATGGCGAAGGTGATGTCCGCGCCGGGTGCCCCTTGACGAAACGCGTTTGGTGTCATGCCGAGTGCCTCCGAAGAATTCGCATAGAACCGGCTGCTCGAATTGAACCCCGCACCGTAGATCGCCGCGGTGATCGTGGCGCTCTGGCCAAGCCGCTGTCGCACGCGCTTGTGGCGATGGGCTGCGGCGTAGGCTTTCGGCGTGATGCCAAGCACCGATTTGAAGATGCGGTGGAAGTGATAGGGGCTCAAGCCCACGGCGGCGGCGAGATCGGCGAGCTTGGGCGTCTCCTCAGCCTGCTCGATGAGGCGGCAGGCCGCTCTGACCTTCGCCGCCTGCTGCTGCAACAGGGAGGGTTCGGTGGGCTTGCAGCGCTTGCAGGGGCGAAAGCCCGCACGTTCGGCCTCGGCCGCGGTGTGGTGAAAGCGGACATGTGCCCGCTTCGGCCGCCGCGCCGCACAAGAGGGGCGGCAATAAATGCCGGTGGTCGCCACGGAATAGTAGAAGCGGCCGTCGAAGCCCGGATCCCGCGCGAGGACCGCTTCCCAGCGCGCCTCATCGAGAGCCGAGCCCTCGGCCTTAGGCAGCGCCTTGGCTGGTTGCGTCAGGGCTGCGGGCATCGTCTTCGTTCCCTTCACGAGCGTCGTTGCTGCGGCAAGCCTTAGGCTGGCGGGCGTGCCGGCGCACCCCGGTCCTTGCTGTCAAATCCATGGCGATCAACGGCCCGCGCCGTCATATGCGCCATCATATCAGCAGCGGGATGAGCGGGGGCGGGGCTTGTTTTTTTGTCACGGCCGAGACATCAACCCGCCAAACCGTCGTAAAAACGTGATAATCGAAGGGCAAATCACGCCGCGATTTGTTGCGAAGCGGGGAGTGACGTTGAGCGATCGCGCAGAACCGAGGCTCGCTGCATCCGGCTTCCTCGGGCGGATCGGACAAGCCATTGTGCGGCCGTTCCACGAGATCGGCGCGCGGCTTTCGGCCGCGCTCTGGCTGATCGTCGCCGTCGGCGTCATCATGGCCTCTCTCGTGCTGATCGGCGGCCTGTCGAAGACCTTCGCCCTAATTGGCTTCCTCAGCTTCGTTGCCTCGGCAATGCTGTTGCCCCGGCATGAGGCCGACCAGGCGCCGCCGGCGGTCCTTGAGCAGACCTCGACGACAATGCCGGCGGTCGCGGCCATGCGCGAGCTCGCCGAAGCGCTGCCGGACCCCGTCATCGTGCTCGGCTCGGGCGGGCATGTCCTTTTCTGCAATGCGGAGGCGCGCGGCCTGTTCGCTTCACCGCGTGAGGGCAGCCATATTTCCTCGGTGATTAGAACCCCGGAGTTCCTCGACGCCGTCGCGGCCGCACCGGGGCTCGGCCGCGCCGTGACCGTCACCTATGCCGAGCGTGTCCCGGTCGGCCGCCGCATGGCGGCCACGGTCGCTCCTCTGACGAGGGGGAGCGAGCAGGCCGGCGCTGCCAATATCCTTGTGCTGCTCCGCGACTTGACCGAGATCGAGCGCATCAACCAGATGCGGGCCGATTTCATCGCCAATGCCAGTCATGAGCTCCGGACACCGCTCGCTTCGTTGCGCGGCTTCATCGAAACGCTGCAAGGAAGCGCCAAGGGCGACCCGGCCGCGCGCGACCGCTTCCTGCCGATCATGGCCGAGCAGGCCTCGCGCATGACGCGCCTCATCGACGCGCTCCTGTCGTTGAGCCGGCTGGAGATGAACGCGCATGTGCCGCCGTCGGATCTCGTCGATCTCAACGACGTGCTCGGCCACGCCAAAGACACGCTCGATCCGCTTGCGCGCGACATGGGCTTCAAGTTCGAAGTGGGACGCTTCCCCCGTCCTGCGATCGTGCGCGGCGACCGCGACGAACTCATGCAGGTGATTCACAACCTCGCGCACAACGCCTTCAAGTATGGGGTCAGGGGCGGCGCGGTGCGGATCGAGGCGAAGTACATTCCGGCGCTCGGCCGCCAGGCGGGGCGCTACACCATCGCCGTGATCGACAACGGGCCCGGGATT
>CAYMJW010000013.1:12194-28326 GCA_964390455.1 uncultured Methyloceanibacter sp.
GCGGCCGTCCACAGGCTACTGGAGTAGTAGCCGCTCACATGTCCTATTCGACGGATATTGCGGACGGGATCGCCGAGGCAGCGAATGTCCGCTTTGTGCCACAAGCAGACATGACGATCATTGGACGACCTCGATCTTCGGAGGCTGCCACGTATGCAAATGAGGCAATTTTATTCGCGCAGGAACTCATAAGACTGACCGTCCTCAGTGGACAAGTGAAGCAGATCGAGCTTGCCGTCCTTACCCATCTGGAACTGCGCAAATCCTTTTGCCATGTAATCGAGGTCGGCAATGGGTCCAAATCGGCCCGTCGGCATCAGCCGGGCGATGAATACCTCGCCATCCCACGGCTCAAGCCTAACCTTGGCGCCAGTTGCTTGCATCTCCATAAGAAGCGCACTGTCCTCGACCATGATCGTGGCCGTGCCGAAGCTAGGATTGACGAACTTGCCTGTGAGCGGCTCAAGCCGCAGGAACGGCCGCGGGTCGGCAGGCTTCGCAAAGAGCTTGGCCTTGGCTTCGAAACCGGCCTTCGCGACGTCCAAGAATTTCGTCAAGTAGTCGACTTCGGGATTGCCGAGAATACGATCCAAGATCCACATCCCGAGTGCCTTCTGAGAGTCATTGTCCGTTGTGTTGGTAAGAATGACGACACCGACATTTCGGTCTGGGATCAGGCCGACAAAAGCGCCGAAGATCAGCGTATCTCCGTCATGCCAAAGAATGTTGCCCCCAGGCGTGGGAAAGACGAACCAACCCTGGGCGTAGGAGACCTGATCGGTCGCCGCCACCATTGACCTGCGCGTATAGGCGAGGTTCTCAGGCGAAACGATGCGGCGACCTTCGAAGGTGCCGTTGCCGAGCTGGAAACGAATCCAGCGCGCCATGTCCTCGACGTTGGAGTTGATGTCACCCGCCCCGTCCAGATGATAGGGAAAAATCGGCGTGAAGGGCGCTTCGATCGAGCCCTCCGGTGTCCAGCGGTGGCCATTGGCATGGTTGGCCGCCGCTTCAATGGCTTCCGCCGTGTAGGATGAGTCCTTCATGCCGAGCGGATCGAGCAGTTCCTGCTGAAGCACCGTATTCCAATCGGAGACGCCCGCGGCCTTCGCCACTATGCGGCTCGCCAAGAGATGTGTGATGTTGGTGTAGGCGAAGGTCGTTCGGAAACTCGACACCGGCTCGACATTGCGCAGCGAGCGGATGAGTGCAACATCGTCGAAGTCGTACATGACGAGGATGTCGTTTACAAAGGCTGGAAGGCTGGAACGCTGAGCAAGCAGGTCAAAGACGCGAAACTCACGCGTTACCCAAGGATCTTTCAGCTGGAACTCAGGTTCGAGATCGACGACGCGGTCGTCCCATCGCAGCTTGCCGCGATCGACCATGATGGCCTCGGTCGCGGCGAGAAACGCCTTGGTCGTCGAACCGATCTGGAAGACGGTACGCGCATCGACCGGCAGTCCGCCGCTCTTGCTGCGCACGCCGAAGCCCTTGGCATAAACCAGCTTGTCACCGGCAACGATGCCAACGGCGAGGCCCGGAATGTCGAACCCTTTCATCCCCCCGGCAATGTAGTCTTCAATCTCCGGGATTTGCGCCAGAACGCGATCCGCCATGGCCGTGTCGGCCCTGAGCGGTTCAGTCGCCATCGCCGCGTTCGCGAAGTTGAAGCTGACGAGTGCAATAATCGTAAGGTAAGGACGCGTGCCGAAGCCAAGGCGAAATAACCGTCGAGACATGGCAGAAGAGTCGGGCCCGTAGGCCTTGCCCTCGGGTGATACAATCATTGTGGAAGCCCCACCAGCGAAACCGGAAAGCTGGCCTCTAGTATCACGAACAGACTGCTGGAGCGATGTCAGCTTTGGGTCAAAAGCCGACCCTAGCTCGGGCTCACCCGACAGGCCGGTTTGAATGCGAGAGTGGACACGCGGCCGCCAGGCGGGGCGCTACACCATCGCCGTGATCGACAACGGGCCCGGGATTGCGCCCGAGCATCTTCCGCGCCTGACCGAACGCTTCTACCGGGTCGATGTCGCAGCGAGCCGCGAGAAGGGCGGAACCGGACTTGGGCTTGCCATCGTCAAGCACATCCTCAACCGTCACCGGGGCGAGCTCGCGATCGCCTCAACCCCCGGCAAAGGCTCAACCTTCGCAGTCATGCTCAGCGAGGCGCGGGCGAGCAGCGCCGAACGGGGCGCGGCCGCGGGTTGAGACGGGCGGCCGTCCACAGGCTACTGGAGTAGTAGCCGCTCACATGTCCTATTCGACGGAAATTGCGGACACGATCGCCGAGGCAGCGAATGTCCGCTTTGTGCCAATGGCGCAGCAGAAGCTACCGGGGCGGCACAAGGCAACACCGGCGATAGGCGGACATGACTGTTCGACAAGTTATTCCTTGTAGTAGCCGACACCACAAATCTGGTCAGCCACCTTCGTGTAGAAGAAGGTCTTGTCGAGCGGCTTGTCTGTGCCAGGGCGCGGCCACCAGTAGGTGGTCTCCTTTATCGTTCCCTCGACGGCATTCTGCATAATCGTTTCACCGAACGGAGCTCCGTGCTTGCCCTTAATGTCTCTCACCTGTTTGCCCCTATTCCAGTAAGGCGTCGCCGATATGATTCCGTCCGAGGCGTTGGCGCACCACACATAAAGGTCTCGATCCTTGAAGCCGCCCTCGCCCTTGTTGAACATCTCAAGGGCCTTCGCCTTGTCTTCTTTCACCGCGGCCACTGCTCTCTCAAGCATGGCTTTGGCTTCCTCCGCGGTGCCGAACTCAGCCGCGCAGGCTGGGGCGCTGGTGGAAAGGACTAGGATCACGGCATAACCGGCGACGAATGCGAGATTGCGCGACATGACTAGCCTCCATAGGGCGGCAACGGGCCAATGTCTCACCCCGCAACTCTTTCCTCGATGGCAGAAATTACCACCAATCATGTAGAGGTTAGAGCTATTCTCCGCTGAATGAGTGGAGGTCGTGATGCCAGTAGATCAGCCCGATGCATGGGTTCGCAGCTATCTTGAGGATGTGTTCAACGGTCACAATCTGCAATCACTGAACAAGTACATGACCGAAAATTTCGTTTCGAACTGGCTGGGTGACCGGGAGCTGAAGGGGCGGGAAGCCTGGAGAGAGGCGATGGCCAGCTTCTTCGACGCTTTTCCCGACGCCGCCTACACCTTGAATGACCTCTTCTTCGCCGGCGACAAGGGCGTGTGGCGGGGAACGTGGATTGCCACGCAGCAGAAGGAGTGGGAGGGAATTCCCGCAACAGGCCGCAAGGCGAAGTGGACCGCGATCATCATCGGCCGGTTTGAAGGCGACAAGCTCGCGGAAGACTGGGTCGAATACGACCGGTACAATCTGTTTCGGCAGCTTGGCGCGCTCTAGAAAGGGTTACCTGGGCAGATCGCTCTTATCGGGCCCCGACAGAGTCGGCTGGGCCCCGTAGAGCTTCGAACCCTGTTCCTGACGGGCCGCGATCGCGGTTTCCCTGACACTTTTTTGTTTCGAAAGAAATGAAAAACACCCCACTATATGATACGACCGGATATGGCTTGGGATTGCGCCGATGGGGCGGCGTTTCAAAAGACAGTTTTCGGTAGAGCGGAACATGCGGGGGCAGTCCATTCTCGTCACGGGAGCCGCGGGTCTCATCGGACGGACTCTGTGCAGGAAGCTGCGCGCGGCGGGCGCAGAGGTTGTCGAAATCGACATCGATCACCCGCATCCGAACTCCCGCATCGACATTCGCGACAGGACAAGACTGAAGGCGGCCATGCGGGATGTCAGCGGGGTGGTTCACCTCGCTGCCGTCTCTCGCGTCATTCACGGCGAAAGGGATCCTGAAACGTGCTGGGATGTGAACGCCAACGGGACGAGAACTGTCGTCGATCTGTGTCTTGGCTCACGCCGGGCGCCGTGGCTTTTTTATGCCAGTAGCCGCGAAGTGTATGGCCAGCAGGACACGCTTCCCGTCAAGGAAGACTCAGATCTGCGTCCACTGAATGTGTATGCGCGTTCGAAGGTCGCTGCGGAAGGTCTCCTCGCAGAGGCGCGAGACAGCGGATTGGCAACCGCCATAGGCCGATTTTCCAATGTCTACGGCGATGACCGTGACCATTTGGACCGGGTGGTGCCTGCCTTCGCAAGAGCCGCCGTGGAAGGCGGCGAAATCAGAATAGATGGCCGGGATCACTCGTTCGATTTCACGCATGTGGAGGATGCGACCGGCGGCGTGTGCTCCATGGTGAGCCTGCTTGCCGCTGGCGAACACAACCTGCCGCCGATCCACTTGGTGAGCGGCATGCCCACAACCTTGGGCGAGCTTGCCTCACTCGCCGTCGACAGGTCCCTCCGCAGCGTCACCGTGGTTGACGGCAAGCCGCGGGCCTTTGATGTGGCCCATTTCTTCGGAGATCCCTCCCGGGCCTCGGAGCTCCTGGGCTGGACTACACAGATCGACTTATCGGCCGGCTTCGCGCGCCTCGTAAACGACATCGCGGCAAATCGTGTGAGGGCCGAGGCCCCGGCTGGCCGGCGAGTTAGCGGCGTAGCGCAATGACCGACAACTCTCGGACGCATGGGGCGACGGCTTCGCCGCAGATCGGCTTATCCGCCGCAAGCCGAGTGGTGGCAGACTCAAGGAGGCTAGCGGCCGCTCGTATCGAGCATGCGGCGTGACGTGGTGATCGTAGGCGGGGGACCCTCAGGTCTCGCTGCTGCTTATGAGTCCGCCGGCCAAGGAGCTTCAGTCAGCGTCTTCGAATGCCTCGACATCGTCGGCGGACTCGCCCGCACGATCGCGTTTCAAGGCAGCCGCTTCGATATCGGGCCGCACCGCTTTTTCACCAAGAATGCCGAGGTCCGGCAGCTCTTCGTCGGCGTTCTCGGCGAAGAGGCGGTGCGCGTCGCCAGATTGACCCGCATCCTCAATGACGGGCGTTATTTCGACTATCCTCTGACCCCTTTGAACGCAATGATGGGGATCGGGCTCGGTTCCGGCGTCGCCATCGCGGCGAGTTACGTTGCGGCTCGTCTCCGTGCGGCGCGTGCGCCCTTACCGATCGCGACCTTCGAGGATTGGGTCGTGGCCCGCTTCGGGCGGCGCCTCTTCGAGCTTTTCTTCAAAGGCTATACCGAGAAGGTCTGGGGCATCCCTTGCAGCGAGATCAGCGCCGATTGGGCCGCTCAGCGGATCAAGGGCTTGAGCCTCTCCAGCGCGTTGCGCAACGCAGTGCTCAAGGACAAACGCGGACAGATTAAGACACTGGTCGATGAGTTCATCTATCCGCGGCTCGGCGCGGGGCAGACCTACGAGATCATGGTTGAGGCGATCAAGCGCCTCGGCGGAGAAGTGACGACGCGCGCTTCGGTCAGCCGGCTTCGCAGGGAAGGCAATCGCGTCGTCGCCGCAAGGATCGAAGGCGCCTCGGGATCATACGAGGTCGAAGGACGGTTTTTCCTTGTCAGCGCGCCGCTCACCGAGTTGGTCGAGATGGTTGAGCCCGAGGCCCCGCAAGCGGTGCGCGCCGCGGCGCGCGCCTTGCGCTATCGTGAGCACATCGGCGTCAATCTGCTCGTCGAGGGACGACCTTTCCCCGACAACTGGATTTACGTTCATAGTGCGGACGTGGCGCTCGCCCGCATTGCCAATTATCGAAACTTCTCGCCGGCCATGGCGGCGGATGACGGCTTAAGCCCGATCACGGTCGAATATTTCGCCTCGCCGGGGGACGCGCTCAACAGCGCCTCCGATGCGGCCATGACTGCGCGGGCGGTGGATGAGGTCAGCCGGATTGCACTGATCGAGCGCGAGCAGGTGAAGGGAAGTTTCGTCGTGAGGAACGCTAAGGCCTATCCGCAAATGGAGATCGGCCATGAGGCCCATGTCGCCACGATCAAGGCATGGCTCGACCGGTTCGAGAACCTGTTGCCGATAGGCCGCTCCGGCATGTTCAAATACAACAACCAGGACCACGCCATGGCGACCGGGTTGCTCGCGGCGCGCACCGCGCTCGGGCTCAAGCGCTTCGATCCGTGGTGCGTCAACATCGACGCCGAATACCACGAGTCGGCACCCGCGCCGTGAGCGCTATTGCGTCTTTGCGGCAAAGTCGAAAACCACCAATCGTGTGCCGAGCCGGCGCCAAGTAAACACGATGGGAGCTTTGTCCCCAACCTCTTCGATGAGTCGAGCCGAGCTCGGATCGACAGGTGACGTTTCCAAGTACCAGACCCGGCGATAGCCCGCACTCCTGGCGCGCTCCAACATCAAGGGGGCGGTCTCGCCCTCCTCCACCATGAACGCCGGGAGCTTTGGCGCGTGGGAGCGGCTGTAAAACGCGAACACTCTCCCGCTCCACGGTTCAAGTGCGAGCGCGTCGCCGTCGATCGAATTCTGCTCGACAACGCGAAGCGCGTCCTTGAATTTGGGCGCCAAGGGAGCCTTAGGCTCGACCAAGAAGTCCAGCCCGACCGGCGCCATCACGCCGAACAGCGGCAGGGCGCACAAGCTCGCCGCGAGCCGACCAAGTTTGACGTCCACCGCATCGATCGTGGCCGCGATCGTGAAGAAGGCGAGCGGCACGAGAAAGAGCACCAGACGGCTGGAAAATGGATAGATCTCGAAGGAAGAGGCGAGGACCGTCAGCAGAAGGGCCGCGGCTGCAATGAGACAGGTTGGGCGGCGTCGAGCGAAAGCCAATGCGAGCGCGACCGCAAAGGCGCCCGCCAACCCCAAGCCTGCAGGGTCGGAGAGCGGCGGGTTCAAGTTCGGGACCGCGACCGCTGGAGTTGAAAAGGCCATACAGACGAATCCCGAAAGCGCCCGCGGATACCACATAAAGTCTGCAACGGAAGAGACTGGAGACGGCGGAAAGCCGCCATGCTCTCTCCACCATCCCACCATGAATTCATAGTGGGTGCCCGCCTGCAAGATGTAGGCGCCGTGCAATGCGGCCCCGGCCAGCCAACCGAGCCCGACGAGCAGGAGCTGCCGGTAGCGGTGCGAGCGCGCGGCTTCGTACAGAAGGCAGAGCGCCGCGGGAGCCGCGACGAAAACGGCCGGAAGAGAGCAAAACAAGGCGGCAAAGCCGGTGCCGGCGAGCAGCCAGGTGCCGTAAGGAGATGAGCGGTACGAGAAGGCCACCAAGATCGCGACGGCGGCGAGTGCATCGGATGAGTATTGCTTGAATTCGCTCGAATAGAAGATCAGCACGGGCGACAGCGCGATGAAGCCTACGAATGCCAGCCTGGCGACCGTAGAGGTCAATTCGCGCCGGGCCAGAAGGACTGAGAGCAGAACGACCGACACTCCGGCGATGAGGGGTACGAGCCGAAGCGCCCAATCGAAGGGCCCCAGCGCCACCGCTATCGAGCGTGCTGCGACAAGAAACCCCGGTGGCGCGCTCTGGAGATTAGCCAAGGGCTCGGTGAGAAGCGTGATCACATTGCGATCGGCCACGTTCAAGGCGAGAGACGCTTCGTCGAGCCAAAATGAACGATTGAACAGATATTGCCGGAAACGGAGCGTCACGCCCACGGCAACCAGGAACACGAATCCGAGCTGCTCCAAGCGGAACGCGCTTGGAGCAGCTCCGCGAACGATTGTAGCGTTAGGAGCGGAGGCTCCCCGGTCGTCCATGCTCTGCCTGAAAACCGTTCCGGCGCCCTTTATACCAGAGGCATGACGATGCGTCATAATAGGCGGATCGCGCGGCTTATCGACGAGCCGCCTACGGGCAGAAACGGCGGAAACAACCTTCTAATCGTCCGCGGGAACCCGAAACGGTCGCCTGGGACACTCAATTCTCTCCGATCGATTGCCGCACGATGGCGCCCAAGCATTGTTTCGTGGACAAGAACGGACCGTTCTTTGTCAAATACCGAAAGAACGTCCAGGACACAGACGAGAATGCGATTGAGGCACGGGCAGCGACGGTCCGCCTGGCTGATGTGGCCCGAAAGCGCGGACGCCGCGATCTGCGCAAGAATAATTGAGCTTCTCTCTTCGGGCGGTGCAGGGGCGGCGCTGTTGTTCGCCGGTCATGCCCGACCAAGAGAAACGTCGATTTACCACAATATGACCGCGCCTGATGCTCCCTGGAGATGTAGAACGCTGGCGTGAGCGCCACGTGTTGGTTCACGGAGTTCGGAGAGCATTCGATGAGTGAGCAAGACGACATTGCAGGCTTGGTTCGAGCGGTTCGTGCGCGCGTGCCCATGGATGCGGCACAGATGCTGGTCAAGGAAACGCCCGAGCGTATCAGGGCAGTTCTTGCCGAGCTGCCGCAGACACTGGTCGACCGCATCAAGGCCTATCTGCCTCCGGAATTGCAGTTGCGGGCCTCGGAGTCTCGGGCGGAGGTCATAGCGAACACCGTAGGCGAAGTGATGGACCCCGCGCTGGCCGTGCTTCCGCAGACGACGACCGTGCAGGAAGCGATCGCCTTTCTGCGGAATCACAAGACGCCTCAGCAGATCACGTATCTGTACGTCACCGATGCAGAGGACAAGCTTGTCGGCCTGATTGTCATTCGCGACCTGATCCTGGCGGAGCCTACTCAGACGCTGTCGGACGTGATGTTACCCGAGCCCTTTGCGCTGACGACGGACATGGACCTTGCTGCCGCCCTCAAGGCGGCGATTCACCGGCACTATCCTGTGTATCCGGTCGTGGACGCCGACCGACACGTGATTGGCGTGGTGCGCGGCTGGCGTCTGTTCGAGCGTCAGGCGATCGAGATCAGCGCGCAATCGGGCCAGATGGTCGGTGTGGACAAGGAGGAGCGTGTCTATACGGGGATCTGGACGGCTTTCAAGATGCGGCATCCTTGGCTGGAGGTGAACTTGCTGACCGCTTTCGCGGCGGGCTTCGTGGTCAGCCTTTTCGAGGGAACCATCACGCAGATCGTAGCGCTGGCTGCTTTCCTGCCAATCCTTGCGGGTCAAAGCGGCAACACCGGATGCCAAGCGCTGGCGATCACGCTTCGCGGCATGACGCTTGGTGACTTGAACAGCCACCCCGTGCGCAAGTTGATCGGGAAGGAGCTCACCCTTGGCGCAATGAACGGTTTGCTCACGGGTGCGGTCGCGGGCGTGGTGATGTGGTGGAGCGCCGGCGGAAGCGGCAACGATCAGGGGATGATCCTCGGCCTCGTCATCCTGCTCGCCATGACCGGTGCCTGCATCGCTTCGGGCCTGTTCGGCGTGCTGGTGCCATTGACGCTGCGACGGCTCGGTGCGGATCCCTGCACTGCATCGAGTATTTTCCTCACGACAGGAACCGATATCGCCGGCATGGGGCTCATGCTGGGATTGGCGACTGTGCTGGTACTTTAGGGCGCGCGTTTTCGCCGGGCAGGGCACAGCCGCCGGCTGAGAGCTGCGCGCAAGAGGCGCCGAGGGCGCCGGTTAGGGGCTGCGCCAAGCGGGCGGCCAAGACCGGCACTTATCCACAGCCGCTGCAATAAAAATCTATTAGAATCAATGCTATAAGCTGTCATAAAGCGGAATCATCGCTGTCATAAAACGATGATCGCTGGTGACTAGCGTGGCCGCGAGCTGGCGGCGCAATGACCGCGCTCACAGGGGCTTCATCCAGACAAGGGAGAGCACATTGAACAGAATCTGTATGGTGGCGTCGACGCTTGCCGTCGCCGCTCTTTGCACGACCGGCCCGGCGCTGGCACGTGATCAACTCAAGGTCGTCGGCTCCTCGACGGTCTTCCCCTATTCCCAGGCAGTTGCCGAGGATTTCAGCAAGAAGACCGGCAACAAGGCGCCGGTTGTCGAATCGACCGGGACCGGCGGCGGCATGAAGATCTTCTGCCAGGGCGTCGGCGAGGCGAACCCCGACATCACCGGGGCGTCGCGCGCCATGAAGAAGTCGGAATGGGAACTCTGCGAGAAGAACGGCGTCAACGACATCACCGAGGTTCAGATCGGTTACGACGGCCTGTCGATCGCCCAGTCCAAGAAGGGCAATCCCATCGATCTCACCAAGGAGCAGCTGTTCCTGGCGCTCGCCTCCGAAGTTCCCGACGGCGACAAGCTCGTCGCCAACCCGTACAAGAAGTGGAGCGACGTCAACAAGGCGCTTCCCGATGTGGCGATCACCGTCTATGGCCCGCCGCCGACCTCCGGCACGCGCGACGCGTTCGTCGAGCTTGCCATGCATGAGGGTTGCAAGTCGCTTCCGTACTTCAAGAAGATGAAGGGCGAGCTCGACAAGGACGGGTTCGACAAGCTCATCAAGGAGAAGTGCACGCCGATGCGACAGGACGGCCCGTTCATCGAGGCCGGCGAGAACGACAATCTTATCGTGCAGCGCATCGAGGCCGACGCCAACGCGCTCGGCATCTTCGGCTATTCGTTCCTGTACGAGAACCAGGACAAGATCCAAGGCGTGAAGATCGCCGGCGTCGCGCCGAGCTTCGATACGATCGCCGACGGCAGCTATGGCTTGTCGCGGCCGCTGTTCGTTTACATCAAGAACGCCCATCGCAAGGTAATCCCCGGCATGAACGAGTTCATCGCCGAGTATGCTTCCAACGAAGCGATGGGCCCGGACGGGTATCTGCATGAGCGTGGACTGGTGGTGCTGCCGGAAGACATGCTGAAGGAAATGCAGGACCGCGCCACCAAGGCGGAGAAGATGGCTGCGCCGACTTCGTAGAAGCGCGGCCGGAATTGGTTTGATTGGGGCGTGGCCGTGAGCGTTTCGCGGCCGCGCCCGTGAGTTTGACAGGCAGCACGCAGATGTTGCGGCTGTCACGGAGCCACGAAGGCGGGCAATGATTGGCTACGTACTCCTCGTGATCGTAGCGTTGAGCGTCGCAAGCTATCTCTTGGGGCGCCGGCGCGCCGTCGCGGCGGTTGGAGGCCGCGAGCGCGAGCTTCATTCGCGGCCCACCTATCACGGGGCTTTCGTCGCTGCGTGGGTCGGGATCCCTGCGCTTCTTCTGGTCCTCGTCTGGCTCCTGTTCCAGGGCCCCGTCATCAACACGCTCTTGCTTTGGAGCCTTCCGCCCGGCACGACCGACGGCCTCGATAGCGGGCGGATCGACCTCTTGCTGAGCGAGATCAGATCGGTCGCGGCCGGAAACATCTTCGGCGAGCCGAGCCTTGTGGTGCAGGAGGCTGCGGAGCGCTACCGGAGCTGGCAAACGATTGCCCGCTACGCGATGGTCGTCGCCGCGCTATCGGTCGCGCTGCTCGGGTTGTTTGTCGCCCATGCCCGCATCAGTCCCGCGTTCCGGGCCCGTCACGCCACCGAGCGGGTGATGAACGGGCTGATGCTGGCCTGCTCGGTGATCGCCATCCTCACCACGCTCGGCATCGTTTTGTCGCTGCTGTTCGAGGCGTTGCGCTTCTTTGAACGCGTCTCGCCGCTCGAGTTCTTCTTCGGCCTCAACTGGGAGCCCCAGATTCCGATCCGCGAGGGCCAGGTGACGGCAGGCGGTTCGTTCGGCGCCATCCCCGTTTTCACCGGCACGCTTCTCATCTCGGCGATCGCGCTCGCCGTCGCCATCCCCATCGGTCTTCTGTCGGCGATCTATCTCACCGAATACGCCCACCCCAAGTTCAGGGCCGTGGTCAAGCCCTTGCTCGAGCTCCTCGCCGGCATCCCGACGGTGGTGTTCGGTTTCTTCGCCGTGCTGGTGGTGGCGCCGTTCATACGCGATTTCGGCGCGTCGATCGGCATTCCGATCGCGCCGAACAGTGCGCTCGCCGCCGGCGCGGTCATGGGCATTATGATTATTCCCTTTGTGTCGTCCCTGTCCGATGACGCGATCGCCGCCGTGCCGCGCGCCATGCGCGACGGCTCCTACGCCATCGGCGCGACCAAGGGCGAGACCATCACCAAGGTGCTGCTGCCCGCGGCCTTGCCCGGAATCATGGGCGGGATCTTGCTCGCCGCGAGCCGCGCCATCGGCGAGACCATGATCGTGGTCATGGCCGCAGGCATCATCGCCTCGCTCACGCTCAACCCCCTCGAACCCGTCACCACCGTCACCGTGCAGATCGTGACGCTCCTGATCGGCGACGTCGAGTTCGACAATCCGAAGACGCTCGCGGCCTTCGCGCTTGGCCTCGTCCTCTTCGTCGTCACGCTCGCGCTGAACGTGCTCGCGCTGCACCTCGTGCGCAAATACCGGGAACAATATGAGTGACGCCCAGGCGATAGATCGCCGTCCTGCTACCGGCCGTCAGGCTTCCGACGAAGCGCGGCGGCTCGTGCGCCGGCGCTACGCGGCCGACCGGCGCTTGCAGGCCTACGGCATCATCGCGATCGCGCTCGCCGTCGGGCTGCTCGGCGTGCTCCTGACCTCGCTGATCGTGAACGGCCTGCCGGCCTTCGTTCAGACCAAGGCCGATCTTCCGATCTTCGTCGATCCTGCCAAGGTCGATGCCGCGAAACCCGCGGACGGGAACTATCGCGCGCTCGTGCGCGAGGCCTTGAAGCCGTTCCTCCCGGCCGATGCGACCGACAAGCAGAAGACCGATGCGGCGAAGGTTCTCACCTCCGACGCGCCCTATATCCTGCGCGACTATGTCATCGGGCATCCTGACGCGATCGGCAAGACGATCACGCTACCCATCTCCGTGTCCGATCCGTTCGATCAACTGAACAAGGGCGTGATCCCGCAGGAGGTCGACGCGCTATCTTGGAGCCAGGTCCGCTATTTCGAGCGCTTGCAGAATCGCGGCCTCGTGGTCGAGGACGGCGGACGCACCGGCCTCAAGCTGGACGTTTATGTCGATCCGGCCAAGATCGAGCCTGGACCCCCGCCATCCGGCGATTTCGCAGCACTCGCCCGCGATGGCCTCCAGGCCTATCTGCCCGACGTGCACGACACGGCGCTGTTCGCCATGCTGGCAGACGACGCGCCAGAGGCGATCGCCCAGCGCGTGGCCGCCGATCCCGCCCTCATTGGCAAGACGGTCCAGGCGATTTTGCCGGTGTCGCCGCCCGTCGCCCAGCTTGCCAAGGGCGTGACGCCAAAAGTCCTCAATCCGCGGTTTACGGCGGATCAGATCGAGACGTTCGAGGCCCTGAAGACCGCTGGGCTCGTGCATATGCCGTTCAACTGGGAGCTCTTCTTCAACGCCGATAGCCGCTTCCCGGAGCGGGCGGGGCTTGCCGGCGCGATCACGGGCACGTTCCTCATGCTGCTCGTGTGCTTCGGCTTGAGCTTCCCGATCGGCATCGCGGCCGCCGTCTATCTCGAAGAATTCGCGCCCAAGAACCGGCTGACCGATCTCATCGAGGTCAACATCAACAATCTCGCCGCCGTCCCCTCGGTCGTGTTCGGCCTGCTCGGGCTTGCCGTATTCCTCGGCCTTTTCGGCCTGCCGCGGTCGACGCCGCTCGTCGGCGGCTTGGTGCTGTCGCTCGTGACCTTGCCGACCATCATCATTGCCACCCGCGCCGCGCTCAAGGCCGTGCCGCCCTCGATCCGCGAGGCCGCGCTCGGCGTCGGCGCCTCCAAGCACCAGGTTGTCCTGCATCACGTCCTGCCGCTCGCCATGCCCGGCATTCTCACCGGCACTATCATCGGCATGGCGCATGCGCTCGGCGAGACGGCGCCCCTCCTCCTGATCGGGATGAACGCCTTCATCCCGAGCATCGAGAGCATGGGCGTGCTCGAGCCCGCAACCACGTTGCCAACGCAGATTTTCAGCTGGGCCGACAGTCCGGAGCGCGGTTTCGTCTCGCGCACATCGGCCGCCATTCTGGTGCTGCTCGGCTTTCTGGTCGTCATGAACTTGGTCGCGATCGTGCTTCGGCAAAGGTTCGAGCGCAAATGGTAGAAGGGGATTCGGTTATGGAGGCTAAGGTCGAGGCACGGCCATTGGTCCGCGTTCAGATGCCGGTTCAGCCTGGGATGGAAGCGAGCGCGACCGCGCCCGCTCAGCACGCGTTGAAGATGACCGCCCGCAATATCAATCTGTGGTACGGCGAAAAGCAAGCGCTGTTCGATGTGTCGCTCGATATCTTCGATCGCTCGGTCACGGCGCTGATCGGCCCTTCCGGTTGCGGCAAGTCAACGTTCCTGCGCGCACTCGATCGCATGAACGATGTGATCCCGGGATGCCGCATGACCGGCGATATCACCCTCGATGGCGAGGACATCTATTCACGCGAGGTCGATCCGGTGCAGCTCCGCGCCCGCGTCGGCATGGTGTTCCAGAAACCCAATCCGTTCCCGAAATCGATCTTTGAGAACGTGGCCTACGGGCCCCGCATTCACGGGCTCGCCGCGTCGAAGGCGGAACTCGAGGACATCGTCGTCAAGAGCCTGATCCGGGCGGGGCTGTTCGAGGAGGTCAAGGACCGGCTGAACGAGCCCGGCACCGGCCTCTCCGGCGGCCAACAACAGCGACTATGCATTGCCCGCGCCATCTCGGTGAACCCCGAGGTGCTGCTCATGGACGAGCCTTGCTCGGCGCTCGACCCGATCGCCACGGCCCGCATCGAGGCCTTGATGGAGGAGCTCAAGAAATCGCTCTGCATTGTCATCGTCACCCACTCGATGCAGCAAGCGGCTCGCGTCTCGCAGCGCACCGCCTTCTTCCATCTCGGCAAGTTGGTCGAGGTGGATGATACCGTCAAGATGTTCACCAATCCGGCCGATACGCGCACGCAGGATTACGTCACCGGCCGGTTCGGCTAACCGGCCTTCGGGAGTTCGAATGATGGACAAGCAACACGAACACATCGTCAGGTCCTACGAGGAGGAGCTTTCCCTTCTCAACAACAAGATCGCCAAGATGGGCGGTCTCGCCGAGCAGGTTCTCGGCCAGGCGATCGATGCGCTGGAACGCCGCGATCCCGAGCTTGCCGCCGCCACCATCAACGAAGACGAGGCCATCGACGCGCTCGAGAGGGAGATCGAGGATCAGGCGGTGGTGATGATCGCGCGCCGGCAACCCATGGCCTACGATCTCCGCCAGATCATGGCGGCGATTCGGATCGCGGGCGACCTGGAGCGGATCGGCGATCTCGGCAAGAACATCGCCAAGCGGGCCATGGCCGTGGTGGGCGAACAGCAGCCGAAGCAACTGATGCTTGGCCTCAAACATATGGGCGAGCTCGCGCTGGCGCAGCTGAAAGAGGTGCTCGACGCCTTCATCGAGCGCGACGCCGACCGGGCGCTCAAGGTCTGGTACAAGGACGAAGAGATCGACGCCATGTACAACTCGCTGTTCCGCGAGTTGCTCACTTATATGATGGAGGACCCGCGCAATATCGGTCTCTGCACCCACCTCTTGTTCGGCGCCAAGAATATCGAGCGCATCGGCGACCACGCCACCAACATCGCCGAGACCGTGTACTATCTGGTGCACGGCGCCACCATCACCGATCAGCGGCCGAAGGGCGACACGACGAGCTCGACGGCCGTTCCGCTGAAGCGGTCGGCACGATAGGCGCGTATCCGCGATGAACGCGATCAGCCCCGGAGCCAAAGTCCTGGTTGTCGAGGACGAAGAGCCGCTCGCGCTCCTCCTGCGCTATAACCTCGAAGCAGAAGGCTATGAAGTCGATGTCGTCCATCGCGGCGATGAGGCCGAAATGGCCATCGCCGAGAGCGCGCCCGATCTGATCGTGCTCGACTGGATGCTGCCGGGCATCTCCGGCATCGAGCTGTGCCGGCGCCTGCGCGCGAGCAAAGAAAGCCGCGCCATCCCGATTCTCCTGCTCACCGCGCGGGGCGAGGAGGGCGACCGCATCAGGGGGCTTACCACAGGCGCCGACGATTATGTCGTCAAGCCGTTCTCGCTGCCCGAGCTGATGGCGCGCGTCCGCGCCATCCTCAGGCGTACGAGCCCCGAGCGCATCGCCACGGTGTTGAGCGTCGGCGATATCGCGCTCGACCGCGAGTCGCACCGGGTGACCCGAAACGGGCGCCAGGTCCATCTCGGACCGACCGAGTTCCGGCTGCTCGAGTTCCTGATGCAAAGCCCGGGACGCGTGTTCAGCCGCACGCAGTTGCTCGACGGCGTGTGGGGGCGCAACGTCTATGTCGATGAGCGCACGGTCGATGTGCATATCGGACGCTTACGGAAATCGATGATCCGCGGGCAGGAAACCGATCCGGTCCGCACCGTGCGCGGCGCGGGCTACGC
>CAYMJW010000013.1:28426-31682 GCA_964390455.1 uncultured Methyloceanibacter sp.
CAGCAAAAGAGGCGCCGAGAGGGCGCCTCTTGCGATTCTGTGCCGCATCTTGTTTCGCGCCGGTCACCCGGTGGCGAAGCGCTTCTCCCGCCGCCGCATCTGCACAGGCTGGTAGGCCATGCGGGCGTGATGCTCGCAATAGGGCAGCGTTCCGCAGGACTTTCGCCCGCAGAAATGAAACTCGGGCTCCCCGGGATCGCCGATCGGCCAGCGACACATTGCTTCCTTCAGCGTGAGAATGCTGGCCCGCTCATTGAGCGGAATGACCAGCTCCTCGAGCGGCGCGGGCGCAAAATCGGGCTCAGCCTCGTAGTGAGGCTTGAGCGCGGTGTTGCCGCGCGTGCCGAACACGAGCGATGACGCGCGGCTTGCGCGCGGCACATGGTTGCGGCGCGGCCGCGGGCCCGACGAGCGCGAGCTGGTCGCTCGCCCCGACAAGCCAAGACGGTGCACCTTGCCGATCACGGCATTGCGCGTGACGCCACCCAAGCGGGCGGCAATTTGACTCGCGCTCAAGCCCTCGGCCCAGAGTTTCTTCAGCAGTTCAACCCTCTCGTCAGTCCAAGCCATGGTTTGGCCTCCTCGATTTGGACTCAGAATCCCCCCGTCTGCCTGGAGACGGCATTCGAAAAACTCGGAAATTACTGATGAGATTGACCGCCCGGGCGCTACGCAAGCACCCACGACATCTTGTAGCCGAGCGGTAATACCCTACTAGATCCGGCAGAATCCGGCAAGCGTCCGCCACGCTTGTTTGGTCCGTTTTCCACCGGGACGCATTGGAACTCTGCCACTTCTTTTGTCGGAACACAAATCGCGGCGTGGATGGAAAGGTGGACGAGCATGGGATAAGCGCTGTGTGACCTCTGATTGACAGGGCATAGTGCGAGACCTAATGCTCTGAGATTGCTTGCTGCCGCCGGTCGGCGGCAATTTTGTTTGTGGACAGCGAAAACTAAAATGCCCGCCCTCGTTCCGACTTACGCCCGCAGCGAACTTTCCTTCGCGCGCGGCGAAGGCGCCTATCTCTTCACCGCCTCGGGCGAACGCTATCTCGACTTCGCGAGCGGCGTCGCCGTGACGGCGCTCGGCCACGCGCACCCGCATCTCGTGCACACGCTCTCCGAGCAGGCGAAGAGGTTGTGGCACGTCTCCAATCTGCATCGCATTCCCGAGCAGGAGCGGCTTGCCGAGCGGCTTTGCGCCGCGACCTTCGCCGACCGGGCGTTTTTCGCCAATTCCGGCGCTGAAGCCGTCGAGTGCGCGATCAAGGCTGCCCGCCGTTACCACTACAAGTCGGGCGCGCCGGAGCGCTATCGGCTCATCACCTTCGACGGCGCCTTCCACGGCAGGACGCTCGCCACCATCGCCGCGGGCGGACAGGCGAAGCATCTGGAGGGTTTTGGCCCGCCGGTCGATGGCTTCGACCAGGTCGCGACTTTCGATATCGCCGCGGTCGAGGCGGCGATCGGAGATAAGACCGCAGGCATTCTCATCGAGCCGATCATGGGCGAGGGGGGCATGCGCGAGGTCCCGACGCGGTTCCTGCAAGATTTGCGCGCGCTCGCCGACGCCAAAGGGATCTTGCTCCTGCTCGACGAGGTGCAGACGGGCATGGGCCGCACGGGGCGCCTGTACGCCCATGAATGGGCCGGCATCACCCCCGATATCATGGCGACCGCCAAGGGGCTTGGCGGCGGCTTTCCGGTCGGCGCCTGTCTCATGACGGAAGCAGTCGGCGCGGCGATGACAACGGGCAGCCACGGCTCGACCTTCGGCGGCAACCCGCTCGCCATGGCGGTCGCCAACGCCGTGCTCGATGTCGTGCTCGCGGACGGCTTTCTCGATCAGGTGGCCAAGATGGGCCTCAGGCTGAAGCAGCGCCTCGCGGCGCTTGCCGACGAGCACGGCGCGATCATCGAGGATGTGCGCGGGCAGGGGTTGATGCTCGGGCTGAAATGCAAGGTGCCGAACCAGGAGCTACTCCAGGCGCTTCGCGCCGAGAAGTTGCTGACGGTGCAGGCCGGCGACAATGTCGTGCGGTTTCTGCCGCCGCTGATCGTGACCGAAGCCGAGATCGATCAGGCTTGCGCCAAGCTCGATGCCGCCTGCGTTGCGCTGAAAAGCGGCGCGCTCGCCCACGCTTAGGCCCCGAAGGTCAGTTCCATGTCACCCAGGCATTTCCTCGATATCGACGCATTGGACGGAAAGACGCTTCGCGCCATCATCGACTTAGGCAGCGCGATGAAGCGGAAGGGCCGGGTGCCGAAAGGCCTCAAGCTCAAGCCCGGCGCCGTGCTCGCCATGATCTTCGAAAAACCCTCGACCCGCACCCGCGTCTCGTTCGAGGTCGCCATGCATCAGCTCGGCGGCAGCGCGGTCGTGCTCGATCCGCAAGACATGCAACTCGGAAGGGGCGAAACCATCGCCGATACCGCGCGGGTGCTGTCGCGCTATGTCGATGCGATCATGCTCCGCACCGGGCCGCAGGAGACGCTTGCCGAGCTTGCAACGCATGCCAGTGTGCCGGTCATCAACGGACTCACGGCGCGGTCGCATCCCTGCCAGGTGATGGCCGACGTGATGACCTTCGAGGAGCTGAAAGGGCCGATCAAAGGCCGCACAATCGCCTGGATCGGCGATGCCAATAATGTCGCGACGTCTTGGGTGCATGCCGCGGCGCGCTTCGGCTGCAAGCTCAGGATCGCGGCGCCGAAGGCGTTTGCGCCTGCGCCCGCGCTGCTCGCTTGGGCGAGGGAGGAGGGTGCCGCGATCGAAGTCGGCGATGACCCGTTTCAGGCGGCGCGCGGCGCGGATTGCGTGATGACCGATGTCTGGGTCTCGATGAGCGATAATGACGCGAAGAAGCGGGCGGCTGCGCTGCGCCCGTTCCAGGTCGATGGCAAGGTGATGGCGCAGGCAGCAAAAGACGCGATCTTCATGCACTGCCTTCCCGCCCACCGTGGCGACGAGGTGACGGCGGAGGTGATCGACGGCCCGCAATCCGTTGTGTGGGACGAGGCCGAGAACCGGCTTCACGTGCAAAAGGCAATCCTTGCCTGGTGTCTCGCGGGCGATGCCAAGAAGAAGCGGAGATCCGCGAAGCACGCGGCGCGCAAGAGCAAGCGCGGAGCGAAATGATGACGGCGCCGTTGTCGGAGCCGCAAGTCGCGCTCAGTATTCCTGAGGACGATCTCATCCTGCCCTTCCAGGCGGAGTACGCCGGCGTCGCGGGCCGTCTCGTCAAGCTCGGCCC
>CAYMJW010000014.1:0-31530 GCA_964390455.1 uncultured Methyloceanibacter sp.
CGGCGGCCTTGCCGATCGCATGCCGCTCTATGCCTTCTGCTTCATGGTCTTCACCATGGCCAATGTCGGGCTTCCCGGCACGAGTGGCTTCGTCGGCGAGTTCCTGAGTCTTGTGGGCGCGTATCGCGTCAATACCTGGGTCGCGTTCCTCGCCACCACGGGCGTCATCCTATCCGCGGCTTACGCGCTCTGGCTCTATCGCCGCATCATCTTCGGCAAGCTGGAGAAGGCGAGCCTCAAAGCCATCTCCGACCTCACCTGGCGCGAGGTGGTGGTGATGACGCCGCTCGTCGTGCTCACGATCCTGTTCGGCTTCTATCCGGCGCCCGTTCTCGACATGTCTGCCACCTCGGTGGACGCGCTCATCAAGGGCTACAACGCAAGCCTCGCCGCCGCCGAGCAGGCGCGGCTCGCTTTGGTGCCGTAAGGAGCGCGCGCAGTGGCCCAGATCGATAACATCGCGCTCGCGCTGCCGGAGATTATCCTGGCGTGCGGCGCCATGGCTCTCCTGATGCTCGGCGCCTTTACGCGCAAGTCTCGCGGCGAGCTCATCCTGTGGCTTTCGGTGCTGCTCTTGGCCGTCGCCGCTTTCTTCGTGGCGAACACGTCGGGCACGGCGACAACCTTCAGCGACAGTTTCATCGTCGATCCCTTCGCGCGGATGCTGAAGCTGTTGACGCTCGCCGGCGCCGCGGTCGCGCTTCTGATGTCGGTCGATTACTGGCGCGAGGCGGGCGGGCTGAAATTCGAGTACCCGGTGCTGGTCCTGCTCTCCGTGACCGGCATGATGATGATGATCTCGGCGAACGATCTCATCGCGCTCTATGTCGGGCTTGAGCTACAGAGCCTCGCGCTCTACGTCGTCGCCGCCTTCAGGCGCGACTCGGCGCGCTCGGCCGAAGCGGGTCTCAAATATTTTGTCCTCGGCGCACTCTCCTCGGGCATGCTGCTCTACGGCGCATCGCTCGTTTACGGCTTCACCGGCTCGACCAGCTTCGCGGTCATCGCCGCGGCGGTCCAGCCGTCAGGCGCCAATATCGGCTTGATCTTCGGGCTTGTGTTCTTGATGGCGGGCTTCGCCTTCAAGATTTCGGCCGTGCCGTTTCACATGTGGACGCCCGACGTCTATGAGGGCGCGCCGACGCCGGTCACGGCCTTCTTCGCCGCGGCGCCCAAGCTCGCCGCCATGGCGCTGACAGTGCGTGTGCTCGTCACCGCGTTTCCGGCGGTGACGATGGAATGGCGGCAGATCGTGGTGTTTCTCGCCATCGCCTCGATGGCGCTCGGCTCTTTCGCCGCCATCGGCCAGACCAATATCAAGCGGCTGATGGCTTATAGCTCGATCGGGCATATGGGGTTCGCGCTGGTGGGCCTTGCCGCCGGCAGCGCCGAGGGCATTAAAGGCGTCATCATCTACCTCGCCATCTATCTTGTGATGACGCTCGGAACCTTCGCCTGCATCCTCGCCATGCGCCGCAACGGGCGCTCGGTCGAAAGCATCGACGCTCTATCCGGCCTCTCCCAAACCAATCCGCCGATGGCTTTCCTGTTGACGATGCTGCTCTTTTCGCTCGCGGGCGTTCCCATTCTTGCGGGGTTCTTCGCGAAGTTCTATGTCTTCCTCGCCGCCATCGACGCGGGCCTCTACGCGCTCGCCGTGATCGGTGTCCTCTTGAGCGTGGTGGGGGCCTACTATTATCTCCGCATTATCAAGATCATGTATTTCGATGCTCCCGCGGAGGGTTTTGAGCCGATGCCGGCGCCGCTCGCCTCCGTGCTTTGGGTCAGCGGGATCTTTGTCCTCGTCTATTGTGTTTATCCGGCGCCGCTCGTCGAAGCGGCAGGGCTTGCAGCTAAGTCATTGTTTTAGATGACCTCTTTCGCGACTTCACTACCGAAACTGCCGAGCGGCTATCGCCTCTTGCGCTCGGAGACCATCGACTCGACCAATGCCGAGGCGAAGCGCCGCGCCAAGGCCGGCGAGCCCGGGCCGCTGTGGATCTGGTCGGCGCGGCAGTCGCAAGGGCGTGGCCGCGGCGGTCGCGAATGGATTTCGCGGCCCGGGAACTTGTTTGCGAGCCTGTTGATTGGGGTGAATGTTCCCCCGCGCGTCGCAGGCCAGCTTGCGCTTCTCGCGGGCATCATCGCCTATGACACGATCGCGAAGCTGATCGCCTATGAGGGCCGCTCCGAGCTTCTGCTCAAATGGCCGAACGATATCTTGCTCTCCGGCGAGAAGCTCGCCGGCGTGCTCCTTGAAAATGTCGGGAGCCCGATCGAGAACCGCTCGATCGTGGTGATCGGCACCGGAATCAATCTCGCGAGCCACCCCGAGGATCTGCCGCAACCTGCGATCAGCCTTGCCGCCTACGGCATGACGGTGACGCCGGCCGAGGCGCTCGAAGTGCTGGCCGCCACGACGCATGACTGGATTGTACGCTGGGGCGAGGGGTCTTGCTTCCCGACCATCCGGCGCGCTTGGCTCGACCGCGCCGGCCCCGCGGGACGGCCCTTACGCGTGAAGGTCCATGGCGAGGAGACGGAGGGAGTTTATGGCGGGCTCGATGCCGACGGCGCGCTCAGGCTGCTCACGGCCGACGGCGCCGAACATCGCATCGCCGCCGGCGACGTCTTCTTCTTGAGCCGATAGGCGTCACTCCCAAAATGCCGCGAAAGTCTCACGCAAAGGGCGCCGAGTTCGTCTTTGTGCCCCTCGGCGGCGTGGGCGAGATCGGCATGAATCTCTACCTCTACGGTTACGGCCGTGAAGGCGCCCGCGAATGGTTGATCGTCGATATGGGCGTCACCTTCGGCAGCGACGCCGAGCCTGGCATCGACGTGATCCTGCCCGACATTCGCTTCCTCGAGGAAGAGAAGCATAACATCGCCGGGCTCTTGCTCACCCACGCGCATGAGGATCACTTCGGCGCCGTGGCCGATCTGTGGCCGTCTCTTGCGGGCGTTCCGGTTTACGCCACGCCCTTTACCGCCGAGATGCTGAAATCGAAGCTTGCCGAGAGCGGTCTCGTCAACGGCTTCCCGTTGCAGGTCATCCCCATGGGGGATCGCCGCAAGATCGGCCCGTTCGATGTCGAGCTCATCAGCATGTCGCATTCGATCCCGGAGCCTTCCGCCGTCGTGATCCGGACGCCGCTTGGCGCAGCCCTTCACACCGGCGACTGGAAGCTCGACGACAATCCGCTCACGAGCGCGCCGACCGATGTCGCCCGGTTGAAGGCGCTCGGCGAGGAGGGCATCGCGGCGCTCATCTGCGATTCCACCAATGCCATCCGTGACGGCGTCTCGCCCTCCGAAGCCGACGTGGCGCTGGTGCTCGCGAGGCTGATCCGCGAAGCGCCGAACCGGGTGGCGGTCACGACCTTCGCCTCGAACGTCGCGCGTCTCGGCTCCGTAGCCAAAGCCGCTCGCGACGCCGGACGTGAGCTTGTCGTCGCCGGCCGCGCGCTCCTCCGCGTGATCGAGGCGGCACAGGCGACCGGCTATCTCGACCCCAATCTTCGTTTCCACGAAGAGACTGTCTTCGCCAAGCTGAGCCCACACAAGGTCGTGGCGTTGTGCACCGGGAGCCAAGGCGAGTCGCGCGCGGCGCTCGCGCGCATCGCCCAAGGCGAGCACCCCAATATCGAACTCGAGGAGGGCGACCGGGTGATCTTCTCCTCGCGCACCATCCCTGGCAATGAGAAGGCCGTTTCCCGCGTGCAGAACGGCCTGTCGGATCTGGGCGTGGAGGTGATTACCGATCAGGACGCGCCCGTCCACGTTTCGGGGCACCCCCGCCGTGGCGAGCTCGAGCAGCTCTATGGCTGGGTCAAACCCTCCATCGCCATTCCGATGCATGGTGAGGGTCGTCACCTGGAGGCCCATGCCAGGCTCGCCGAAAGGCTCGGCGTCGAGCAGGTGGTGAGGGCGCGGAACGGCACCATGGTGCGGCTGCTGCCGGGACCGGCCGAGATCATCGACGAGGTGCCGGTCGGGCGGCTCTACCGCGACGGCAGGGTCCTCACCCGCGCCGATGACGGCCAGGTGCGCGAGCGCCGCAAGCTGAGCTTCGCAGGGTCGGTCGTCGTGTCGCTGGTGCTGTCACCGAAAGGGGTGCTGTTGGCGGAGCCTGAAATCGCGCTCGCCGGAGTTCCCGCCGCCGACGGGCAAGGAACGCCGTTCGCCGAGATTGCCCGCGAGGCGGCGATCGGCACGATCGAAAGCATTCCGCGCCCGAAGCGCAAGGACCCGGCGCTGGTGAGCGACGCCGTCCGCCGCGCCGTCCGCGCCGCCGTGAACCAGGCCTGGGGCAAGAAGCCCATGTGCTCGGTGCTTCTGACGGTGTTAGATTGAGAGCGCCAACGCCGTCGAAAGGAGAGAAAAGGAATGATCGGCCGCCTGAACCATGTCGCCATCGCCGTGCCGGACCTCGCGGCGGCAACGCAAGTCTATCGCGACACGCTTGGCGCGCGCGTATCTGAGGCGGTCGACCAACCCGAGCACGGCGTGACCACGGTGTTCATCGAGCTTCCCAACACCAAGATTGAGCTGCTCGGCGTGTTCGGCGAGGGCTCTCCGATCGCAGGCTTCCTCGAGCGGAACCCCAATGGCGGCATCCATCACCTCTGCTACGAGGTCCCCGACATCAAGGCCGCGCGCGACAGGCTGGTGGCGCAGGGCGCGCGCGTGCTGGGTAAGGGGGATCCCAAGATCGGCGCGCACGGAAAGCCGGTGCTGTTCCTGCACCCCAAGGATTTTTGCGGGACGCTGGTTGAGCTCGAGGAGGCGTAGGCGATGACGCTCGCGTTCGCGGCCGCGCTCTATTTCATCATCTGGTGGATCGTGCTGTTCGCGATGTTGCCGATCGGCGTCCGCACCGCCGAGGAGGCGGGCGAGAAATCCTCGCCGGGCACCGCCGAGAGCGCCCCGCTGATGCCGAACCTGCTGCCCAAGATGGTCGCGACCACCGTCGTTGCAAGCATCGTCTTCGCCGCGCTCTACGCCGTCATCGTGCATCGCGTGTTCACGCTCGACGACATCCCGTTCTTTCCACGCTACGAGCGCGTGCAGTAGCCGCAGCTTATTTGGCGCGGCACGAACGGCGCGGGATTGTTCGAGGCAAAAAAAAGCAAGGCCAACCGGCCTTGCTCAAGTCACGCACTCCTTATCTTCACAAAGCCATCAAGGCTCTCCCGCCGTAGCGGCAATCAAGATTTGCTGGCTTCAGAAGCGGCAGCACCCATGCATGAAGCATGATCGGTGCGCCTGGAGCTACTTCCTCCCAAGACTTGGACCTCGTCCAATCTCAACGCCCGACTTCGAGATCGCGACTGGCCCCGAACTCATTTAGCGTTGTGGGGCGGACCCTACGATGGCTGCGCCAAATTGTCACCACGATTGTGACAGGCGGCGGCGCTTTTGTGCCGGGCGCTCGCGAAAATCGCCCGCGCATGCCTTAACACTCAGAAATTTTGGAATTTTTGACGCGGCCGGGACAGGGGTCCCTCGGCGAATGCGGCACGCATGAGGCGGCAATCGTCCGCGCGCTCTACCTCACGTTGCGGCGCACGCGAAACCCGGGTGAGCGCCGTTCGACCTGCCGATGCGGCTCCGCAACGGCCGCTCCAGCGATTCCTGCCCCCTCCTTCCCAGGATTGCTTCGCTGCGCGAAAGTAAGCTATTAGCCGCGACGGGGCCGGCGGGGAGGGAGCCCCCTCCGCGTGAGGCATGGTAACTCCTCAGGCGGCGCCGCGACCCCGCGAGCCGCCTCAAACCGCCAAAAATAGTGCCCATGCGCCTCAGCCGATATTTCCTCCCGCTTCTCCGCGACGATCCGAAGGAAGCCGAGATCGCCTCGCACCGTCTGATGCTTCGCGCCGGCATGATCCGCCAGGCAAGCGCCGGCATCTATTCGTGGCTACCGCTCGGGTTTCGCGTTCTCAGCAAGATCGAGCAGATCGTGCGCGAGGAGCAGGACCGCGCTGGCGCGCTCGAGCTTCTCATGCCCACCATTCAGCCGGCCGAGCTTTGGCAGGAAAGCGGGCGCTATGAAGTCTATGGCAAGGAGATGCTCCGCATCAGCGACCGCCACGAGCGCGCGATGCTCTACGGGCCGACCAACGAAGAACTCATCACCGCGATCTTTCGCGACGCGGTGAAGTCCTACAAGGACCTGCCGCGCATTCTCTATCACATTCAGTGGAAGTTCCGCGACGAGATCAGGCCGCGCTTCGGCGTGATGCGGGGACGCGAGTTCTTGATGAAGGATTCCTATTCCTTCGACCTCACCGTCGAGGACGCGCGGAGATCCTACAACAAGATGTTCGTCTCCTATTTGCGGACCTTCGCCCGCATGGGGCTGAAATCGGTGCCGATGATCGCCGAGACCGGGCCGATCGGCGGCAATCTGAGCCACGAGTTCATCATCCTCGCCGACACCGGCGAGAGCGAGGTCTTTTGCCATCGCGATCTCATCGCGCTCGATCCGCCGGGCACCGGCATCGACTACGACGGCGATCTGGCGCCGGTGGTTGACGCCTTCACCGGCAAATATGCCGCAACCTCCGAGAAGCACGACGCGGCCCGCTTCGCCCGCGAAGTACCGGAGAAGGATCGCGTCACCGCGCGCGGCATCGAGGTCGGTCACATCTTCTTCTTCGGCACCAAATATTCGGAAGCGATGGGCGCCAAGGTCCAGGGGCCTAGCGGCGAACTGGTCGCGGTGCAGATGGGCTCTTATGGAATCGGCATTTCGCGGCTTCCCGGCGCCATCATCGAGGCGTCTCACGACGAGGCCGGCATCATCTGGCCGCAAGCCGTGGCGCCCTTCGACATCGGCCTCATCAACGTCAAGGCGGGCGACGTCGCGACCGATGCGGCTTGCGAGGGTCTCTACGCGAAACTTCAGGCCGCGGGGCTCAGCGTGCTCTATGACGATCGCGACGACCGGGCAGGGGCCAAATTCGCCGCCATGGACTTGATCGGCCTGCCCTGGCAGATCATCGTCGGACCCAAGGGCGTTGCCGCGGGCGAAGTCGAGCTGAAGCAGCGCGCGACCGGCGCCCGCCATAGTCTCACCTTCGAATCCGCCTTGAATCGCCTTGTCGAAGTCGCGAGCGAGACGAGCAGGAAAGCGGCATGAGCGCAGAGACCGGGACCCGAGCCTTCGCCCCCTTCGAGTGGATGGTGGCGCTCCGCTATTTGCGGGCGCGCCGCAAGGAAGGCTTCATCTCGGTCATCGCCGGCTTCTCCTTCATCGGCATCATGCTCGGCGTCGCCACGCTCATCATCGTCATGGCGGTGATGAACGGCTTCCGCCAGGAGCTGTTCAACAAGATGCTCGGGCTGAACGGCCATGTCGTGGTGCATAGCCTGGCGAACTTCACCGATTACGACGAGATTGCCGGCCGCGTGCGCGCCGTGCCCGGCGTCAAGTTCGCGCTGCCGCTCGTGGAGGGGCAGGTGATGATCTCCACGCCCTCGACCTCGAGCGGGGCGCTGGTCCGAGGCTTGCGCGAAGCCGACCTGAAGCAGCTCAAAGCGATCGCCGACAATATCCGCTTCGGCACGCTGGACGGCTTCGACCAGTCTCCCGGCGTTGCGCTCGGCACGCGGCTCGCCAATGAGCTCAACGTCAAGGTCGGCGATCAGGTCTCGCTGCTGACCCCGCGCGGGGCCGCGACCGCGCTCGGCACGGCGCCACGGGTCAAACGCTATCCCGTGGCCGCCATCTTCGAGATCGGCATGTCGGAGTATGACGCGAGCATCCTGTTCATGCCGCTCAACGAGGCGCAGCTCTATTTCAACCAGCCGGGCATGGTGACCGTGCTCGAAGTCGTGCTCGATTCTCCCGACGATGTCGCCAAGCTCGCGCCCGAGATCGTCGCCGCCGGCGGCTCGAGCACCTATGTCACGGATTGGCGCCAGCGCAACGCGACCTTCTTCACCGCGCTCCAGGTCGAACGCAATGTCATGTTCCTCATTCTTACCCTGATTGTGCTCGTCGCCGCGCTCAACATCATTTCGGGCCTGATTATGCTGGTGAAGGACAAGGGCCACGACATCGCCATCCTGCGCACCATGGGCGCGACCCGCGCGGCCGTGATGCGCATTTTCTTCATCACCGGCGCCAGCATCGGCATCGTCGGCACGTTGGCCGGGCTGCTGCTCGGCGTGCTCGTCTGCGCCAATATCGAGCGCTTGCGCGAATTCATCGGCTGGCTGACCGACACCGAGCTGTTCGCGCCTGAACTCTACTACCTGACGCAGCTGCCGGCGGAGATGGACCCGGGCGAGACGATCTCCGTCGTCGTCATGGCGCTTGTCTTGTCGATCCTGGCGACGCTCTATCCCTCGTGGCGGGCGTCCCGTCTCGATCCCGTCGAAGCGTTGCGCTACGAGTAGGCCCCGAAGGTGGATAGCAAGATGTCGCCGGTGCTTCGACTTGAGCGGCTCGATCGGGCCTTTACCCAAGGCAATCGCCGCATCGATGTCTTGAAGGGAGCGTCGGCCTCCTTCGTCCCCGGCGAAGCCGTCGCGCTGCTCGGGCCGTCGGGCGCCGGCAAATCGACGCTGCTCCATATCGCGGGGCTTCTGGAGCGCCCCGATAGCGGCAAGGTCTTCATCAACGGGATCGATTGCGGCCAGCTCTCCGACAACGACCAGACCCGCATGCGCCGCATGGAGGTTGGGTTCGTCTATCAGTTCCATCATCTGCTGCCGGAGTTCTCGGCGCTCGAGAATGTGGTGTTGCCGCAGCTCATTCTTGGCTTAAGCCGCGACCAGGCCGAGACCAGGGCCAAGGAGCGGCTGGCGTTGCTCGGCCTCGAAGAGCGCTGGGACCATCGCCCGGCCCAGCTCTCGGGCGGCGAGCAGCAGCGCGTGGCCATCGCCCGGGCCGTCGCCAACGAGCCCAAGGTGCTGCTCGCCGACGAGCCCACCGGCAATCTCGATCCGCATACCGCCGGGCGCGTGTTCGAGCAGCTCCTGAAGCTCGTGCGGCAGTCCGGGGTGGCTGCGGTCGTCGCGACCCACAATCTCGATCTTGCCGCGCGTATGGACCGCACGCTTCGGCTCAGCGAGGGACGTCTCGTCGAGGAAGAAGTGGTCGTGGCGAAGGCCGAAGTCGCGCGTCTGTAGCCACTCTTGACTTGATTAGAACAAAAAGAGAACATGATTTGAGGCGCAGGGAGGTCCTCGGAAAGCGGGGATTACGTCCGGCGAGCCCTTCGATACGAGCCTCGAATCCTCCAGGCTGAGCGGCTAGGCGGCCAGCAACGGGACTTTGAAGCATGGCGAGCGAACAACAGCCCTTTGTGCATCTTAGGGTGCACTCGGCCTATTCGCTGCTTGAGGGCGCGCTCACGATCCAGAAACTGGCGGCGCTCGCCCGCGCCGATGGCGCGCCCGCGATGGCCTTGACCGATACCGACAATCTGTTCGGCGCGCTCGAATTCTCGGAAGGACTGGCCGAGGCGGGCGTTCAGCCGATCATCGGCATGACGCTGTCGCTCACCTTCGCAGGCCCTTCAGCAGCCCCGGGCCCGGGCGGCGACACTCAGAAGCCGCGGGCCGATGGTCGCATTGCGCTGCTGGCCAAGGACGCGCAAGGCTATGCGAACCTCATGCATCTCTCGACCGAGGCCTATTTCGCCGCGAGCGAAACGGGCGACGCGGTCACGGCAATCGCCGATCTTGCCGCGCGGGCCGAGGGTCTCATTGCGCTGAGCGGCGGATTTGAAGGACCGATCGACAGGAGCCTCGCCGAAGGCAATGGCGAGCTTGCCCGCGCGCGGACCGAGGAGCTCAAGCGCATTTTCGGCGACAGGTTCTATATCGAGCTCCAGCGCCACGGTCTGACGCAGCAGCGGACGGTCGAGCCTCTCCTGCTCAATCTCGCCTATGACCTCGACCTGCCGATCGTCGCGACCAACGAGCCCTATTTCGCGAGCGCCGACGATTTCGAGGCGCATGATGCGCTGCTCTGCATCGCCGAAGGAACTTATGTCGCCGTCGACGAGCGCCGCCGCCTGAGCCCCGAGCACTACTTCAAGACCGGAGAAGAGATGCGGCGGCTCTTCGCCGACCTCCCCGAGGCCATCGACAATACGATCGAGATCGCGCGGCGCTGCGCCTACCGGCCGCTCCAGCGCCAGCCGATCCTCCCGCCGTACCTGACCGCCACCTCGGCTTCGAGCGAACTCGCCGAGATCGAAGCGGCTGAACTCAGGCGCCAGTCCGAGCAGGGTTTGAGAGATCGTATCGTTCAGCATGGCGTGGCACAGGGCTTCGATGCCGCCGCCTACGAGCAACGTCTTGCCTTCGAGCTCGATGTCATCACTCGCATGAACTATCAGGGCTACTTTCTGATCGTCGCCGACTTCATCAAATGGGCCAAGGCCCAAGGCATTCCGGTGGGTCCCGGCCGCGGCTCCGGCGCAGGCTCGCTCGTCGCCTATGCGCTGACGATCACCGATCTCGACCCGATCCGCTTCGGGCTGCTGTTCGAGCGCTTCCTCAATCCCGAGCGCGTGTCGATGCCCGATTTCGACATCGACTTCTGCCAGGACCGGCGCGACGAAGTGATCGCCTATGTGCGCGAGCGCTACGGCGCCGAGCGCGTCGCCCATATCATCACCTTCGGCAAGCTCCAGGCCCGCGCCGTGCTCCGCGATGTCGGCCGCGTGTTGCAGATGCCCTATGGCCAGGTCGACCGGCTGTGCAAGCTCGTGCCGATGAACCCCGCCAATCCCGTCACGCTGCCGCAAGCCATCGCAGCGGAGCCCAGGCTCCAGGAGGCGCGCGACGGAGAACCGATCGTGGCCAAGCTGCTCGATATCGGCCAGCGCCTCGAAGGCCTCTATCGCCATGCCTCGACCCATGCCGCGGGCGTGGTCATCGCCGACCGGCCGTTGATCGACCTCGTGCCGCTCTATCGTGACGCCCGGGCGCAACTGCCGGCGACCCAATTCAGCATGAAATGGGCCGAGGCCGCAGGGCTCGTGAAGTTCGATTTCCTCGGCCTCAAGACCCTGACCGTGATCGAGAAGGCGCGGATGCTGATCGCGCGGCGCGGGATCGAGATCGATCCGGCCACGCTCCCTCTCGACGATCCTGCGGCCTACGCGCTGCTGCAAAAGGGCGACACGGTCGGGGTGTTCCAGCTCGAAGGTCAGGGCATGCGCGATGCGCTCCGCAAGCTCAAGCCAGATCGCTTCGAGGACATCATCGCGATCGTCGCGCTCTACCGGCCCGGACCGATGGACAACATCGATTCCTACGTGAACCGCAAGCACGGGCGCGAGGGGATCGAGACGCTTCACCCCACGATCGAGCCGATCCTGACCGAGACGCACGGCGTCATCATCTACCAGGAGCAGGTGATGCAGATCGCCCAGGTGCTGTCGGGCTTCTCGCTCGGCGAGGCCGATCTGCTCCGCCGCGCCATGGGCAAGAAGATCAAGAAGGAGATGGCGGCGCAGAAGTCGCGCTTCGTCGAGGGCGCGGTCGGTAACGGCGTCGATCGCGCGCGCGCCGAATACATCTTCGAGCTCGTGGCGAAATTCGCCGGCTACGGCTTCAACAAGTCGCACGCGGCGGCTTACGCCATGATCGCGTATCAGACCGCTTATCTGAAAGCTAACTTCCCGAGCGAGTTCCTCGCGGCCTCGATGACGCTCGATATGGCCAATGCCGACAAGCTCAGCGGCTTCGCGCAGGAGGCGCGGCGTCTTGGCATCACGATCGAGCCCCCTTCGATCAACTGCTCCGAGGTGGATTTCATTCCGGGCGAGGGCGCGATCCGGTATTCGCTGGCGGCGCTCAAGAATGTGGGCCGCCACGCGGTCGAGCATCTTGCGGAAGAACGTGCCGCGCGTGGGCCCTTCCGCGACGTTTCCGATTTCGCCCGGCGCATCAACCCGCGCCTCATCAACAAACGCGCCTTGGAGACGGTCGCGGCAGCCGGCGCCCTCGATGAGCTCGGGATCGATCGCTCAACCGCCTTCGCCAATGTCGATCGCATCGTCGCTGCCGGCAACCGGTCGCAGGAGGCAAGCGCGGAGGGGCAGGACGATCTCTTCTCGGGCGCGAAGCACGTTCCGCCGCCGATCGATCTTCGCCCCGCTCCGCCATGGGTGCCGACCGACCGGCTCTCGCGCGAGTTCGAGGCGGTCGGGTTTTTCCTCACCGGCCATCCCCTCGACGACTACAAGGACGTGCTCGAAGCGCTTGGCGCCGAGACGTGGATCGATTTTGCCGCCAAGGCGCGCTTACGCCGGGTGGTCGGCACGCTCGCCGGCACCGTGCTTCACGCCCGCGAGCGCAAGGGCAAGACCGGCAATGCCTACGCCTTCGTCGCCTTCTCCGACTCGACCGGCCAGTTCGAGGCGGTGGTGTTCTCAGAGGCGCTCGCCGCCTCGCGATCTCTGCTCGAGCCCGGGACCGCGGTCCTCATCGATGTCGAAGCCGAAGCCGACGGCGAGAGCGTCAAGGTCAGGGTCCAGCGCATCGTCTCGCTCGACCGTGCCGCGGAGGCCCGCCATGACGGCATGAAGATCTATGTCGAGGATATTCGCGCGTTGAAGCCTCTTGCCGAGCAGGTGGGGCCGGGCGGAGGCCAGGGGCAGCTCCGCCTCGTGCTCCGCCTCGACGACCTCAGAAGCGAGGTCGAGTTCGTGCTGCCGCAGGGCATCGACTCGACCCCGAAACAGAGGAGCGCGCTCAAGCTGGTAGCAGGGGTTGCCGCCATCAGCGCCCTTTGAGGAGTTTTCGCGCTTCAACCTGCGCGAGCGCGAGGCTTGCCAAGCACAGGCGCCCTGCCTATAAACCGCTCATCTCACACGCGGGTTGCGTCGCTCGGGCTGCTCTGCCCTTGCGCTCGCTCCGGTGACTGGCCTCAGAACCCAGTCTTCCTAACCCGCGGCGGCAGAACCGGAAAAAGGAGTTCGCAGGCCAATGGCACTGCCCAATATCACTATGCGCCAGCTTCTCGAGGCGGGCGTGCATTTCGGACATCAGACCCATCGCTGGAACCCGAAGATGGCGCCGTTCATCTACGGCTCCCGCAACAACATCCACATCATCGACCTCACCCAGACCGTGCCGCTCTTGCATCAGGCGCTGCTGACTGTCTCCGACGTCGTGGCCAAAGGCGGTCGCGTGCTGTTCGTCGGCACCAAGCGCCAGGCCTCGGAGGCCGTCGCCGATGCGGCAAAGTCATGCGCGCAGTATTTCGTCAATCACCGCTGGCTCGGCGGTACGCTGACCAATTGGCGGACCATCTCCAACTCGATCAAGCGGCTCAAATCGCTCGAGGAGATGCTGCAAGGCGAGACCCACGGCCTCACCAAGAAGGAGCTGCTTCAGCTCACGCGTGAGAAAGACAAGCTCGAGCGGTCGCTCGGCGGCATCAAGGACATGGGCGCGCTTCCCGACCTCATGTTCGTCATCGACACCAACAAGGAGGCGATCGCCATCGCCGAGGCGCGCAAGCTGCATATGCCGGTGGTGGCGGTGATCGACTCCAATTGCGATCCCGACGGGATCAGCCACCCGATCCCCGGCAACGACGATGCGGGACGCGCCATCACGCTGTATTGCGACCTGATCGCAAGGGCTGCGATCGACGGGATCGAGCGGGCGCAAGGCGCGATCGGGACCGATCTCGGCGCCGCCGAGGAGCCTGGTTCCGAACAAAGCCTCCAGGGCGAAGACGAGGGTGAGGGCGGCGGTCAGCAGCCCGATCGGCGCCCGCGGAAGAAACCCGGCCGCGGCGATAACCGGGGCGGCCCGAGGGGCAGGACCGACGGCAGGAAGCCCGGGCCAAGACCGAAGGCCGCGGCCCCGGCCGGCCAAGAGACCCAAAGCGAGTAAGCGTAACGCCTCGTATCGACCACGCGAGGCTCGCAGCGACAGAGGCGAGAATGACGACGATAACCGCGACGACGGTGAAGGAACTGCGCGACAAGACCGGCGCAGGCATGATGGATTGCAAGGCGGCCCTCGCTGAGACGGCTGGCGACATGGAGGCAGCGGTCGATTGGCTGCGCGCCAAGGGCCTCGCCAAGGCTGCGAAGAAGGCCGGGCGGGTCGCGGCGGAAGGGCTGATCGGGCTCGCCGTCGAGGCCAAACAAGCCGCGCTCGTCGAAGTCAATTCCGAGACGGATTTTGTGGCGCGCAACGCCACCTTCCAGGGCATGGCGGCCGGGATCGCCAAGGCCGCAATCGGCGCCAAGGGCGACCTCGACAAGCTGATGCACGGCAAGTTTCCGGGGGGCCAAGCCACCGTCGCCGACACCGTCAAGGAAATGATCGGCACGATCGGCGAGAACATGACGCTGCGCCGCACCGCTTTCCTTGCCGTCAAGAACGGCACGGTGGCAAGCTACATGCACAACACCATGGCGCCCGGGCTCGGCAAGATCGGCGTGATCGTGGCGCTTGAGTCGAATGGCGACCCGAAGCGGCTTGCGGCCTTCGGTAAGCAGCTCGCCATGCATATCGCCGCGGCCAACCCGCAAGCGGTCGACGTCGAAAGCCTCGACAAGGACGTGGTCGCCCGCGAGAAGGCCGTGCTGACCGAGCAAGCCAAGGAATCGGGCAAGCCCGCGCCGGTCATCGAGAAGATGGTCGAGGGCCGCATCCGCAAGTTCTACGAGGACGTGGTTCTGCTCGCGCAAGCCTTCGTGCACGATCCGGAGACGAAGGTGTCGAGCGCCGTGGCCGACGCCGAGAAGGCGGCCGGGGCGCCCATCAAGATCACCGGCTTCCACCGCTTCGCGCTCGGCGAAGGGATCGATCGCGCGGGCGAGGAGGCGGCTTGAGGCGAGCGAGCTTAAGGTCACCCTTGGCGTGAAGCAGCGAAGCTCCACGCAAGCGGAGGAAGGCTGATGGCAGGGACGGGGGCGGCCGGGAACCTACGCTATCGCCGCGTGCTCCTGAAGCTCTCGGGCGAGGCGCTTGCCGGCGACAAGGGCTACGGCATCGACCTCGATGTGCTGACGCCGATCACGCGCGATATCGCCGCCGCCGTTGCGGCCGGCGCGGAAATTTGCCTCGTCGTCGGCGCCGGCAATATCTATCGCGGTTTGATGGCGTCGGAAGGCGGCATGGACCGGGCGCGCGCCGATTACATGGGCATGCTCGCCACGGTCATGAACGGTCTTGCGCTCCAAACCGCGCTCGAGCGTCAAGGCGTGGTCGCGCGGGTCCTGTCGGCCATTCCCATGCCCACCGTGTGCGAGGCCTATATCCGCGACAAGGCGCTCGATCATCTCGCCAAGGGGCGGGTCGTGATCTTCGTTGGAGGCACCGGCAATCCCTATTTCACCACCGACACCGCGGCGGCCCTCAGGGCCGCCGAGATGGGCTGCGAGGCGCTCCTCAAGGCGACGCAGGTGGACGGCGTCTATAGCGCCGATCCGAAAAAGAACCCAAATGCACGGCGCTATGACCGGCTTTCCTTTGACGACGTGCTTAAGCAAGGCTTGCGGATCATGGACGCGGCCGCGATCGCCCTTGCCCGAGACAACCGGATTCCGATAATTGTGTTTTCCATCAAGAGCCAAGGCGGCTTGGCCGATGTCTTGAAAGGGAAGGGCGCCTCGACCGCGATCGACGGCGAAGGGGCCTAAAGGGCGAATATGGGCGAACGCGCAGGACCAATTGCGTGGCTTCGGGGCTTCCTCCAGCGCGCACGCGCTCGTTAGGGCAGGGAACGCACATGACCAGCTTCGACCTGAAAGAGATCGAGCGGCGCATGCGTGGCGCGCTCGCCGTGCTGAAGCAGGAATTCGGCGGCTTGCGCACCGGCCGCGCAAGCGCGAGCCTGCTCGACCCCATCACCGTGACGGCCTACGGCAACCCCATGCCGCTCAATCAGCTCGCCACCATCAACGTTCCGGAGCCCCGCCTCATCACCGTACAAGTCTGGGACCGGACCCAAGTCGGCGCGGTGGACCGGGCCATCAGAGAAGCGAATCTCGGGCTCAACCCCGTGGTCGACGGCCAGCTCTTGCGCTTGCCCATCCCGGAGCTGAACCAGGAACGGCGCCAGGAGATTGCCAAGGTGGCGCACAAATACGCCGAGCAGGCGCGCGTGGCGGTGCGGAATGTGCGCCGTGACGGTATGGAGCATCTCAAGCGCGCCGAGAAAGAGCACGAGATGGGCAAGGACGAGCACCACGCGCTTTCGACCAAAGTGCAGGACTTGACCGATAAGCTGATCAAGGAAATCGATGAGGCCCTTGCGAGCAAGGAAGCCGAGATCATGCAGGTTTAGTCGGGCGGGTTGGATATGGCGTTTCCCCCTATTCGGAGCAGCCGAACGTGACACTTGCGGTCGATAAGCTTGATTGGCAGGAGAGCGGAAGACCGGCCGTTCGCCACATTGCCATCATCATGGACGGCAACGGACGCTGGGCCGCCGAGCGCGGCCTGCCGCGGGTCGAAGGCCATCGCCAGGGCGTTGAGAGCGTGCGCCGCACCGTCGAGGCCGCGCTCGATCTCGGCATCTCCCATCTCACACTCTTCAGCTTCTCGTCGGAGAACTGGGCGCGGCCGAAGCAGGAGATCAGCGATTTGTTCGGACTGCTGCGCCGCTTCATCCGCCGTGACCTCGCGGATCTGCACAAGAACGGTGTGAAGATTCACGTCATCGGCACCCGTGCCGGTCTCGCGCCCGACCTGCTGCGGCTGATCGATGACGCCGTTGAGTTGACTAAGAACAACACCGCGCTCAACCTGATCGTCGCGTTCAACTACGGCGCCCGCGACGAAATCGCCCGCGCCGCGCGCCGCATCGCCGAAGCGGCCGCCGGCGGATCTCTCGCCCCGTCCGAGGTGACCGAAGAGCGCTTCGCGTCCTTTCTCGACACCGCCGATCTTCCCGATCCCGATCTCCTGATCCGCACGAGCGGCGAGCTCCGCCTGTCGAACTTCTTGCTGTGGCAGTTGGCTTATGCCGAATTCGTGTTCATCGACACCTATTGGCCGGATTTCACCCGCGAGCAGCTCGAAGCGGCAATCGACGAATATCATCGGCGCAGCCGCCGTTTTGGCGGGACTTCGGCGAGATCGACCGCGTGACCCCCACGGGCGCGCTTCCCGGCCGACAGCGGGAAATCGCGCTGCGCGTCGTCTCAGCCGCGGCGCTTGCCGCTTTGGCGCTCGGAGCCACGATCTTAAGTCCGTGGACGTTTCTCATTTTAATCGCGGCGGGCGCAGCGCTCGTATGCTGGGAGTGGGGAAGGCTCACGCGGGGGTTCGACTTTGACGGCACGGTTCTGCTTACAGCGGTCTGCACCGCCATGCTTGCGATCTCCGTGGCCTTAGGCCGTGCCGAGTACGGTTTCTTTCTCCTTGCCGCCGCGGCGGCCGTGATCTGGTTTACTGGGGGCGCCACGTTCAGCCGTCCCTGGGCGGTCGCGGGCCTCATCTACGCAGCACTTCCGGCGGCCGCCTTGGTGTTCCTTCGCGGTGATGAGGCGTTTGGCACTGCCGCCGTGCTCTATCTCTTTGCCGTTGCCTGGACCGCCGATACGGCCGCGTACGTCGCGGGGCGCCTCATCGGCGGCCCGAAATTGGCGCCCCGCATTTCGCCGCAGAAGACGTGGAGCGGTTTCATAGCCGGCATCGTTGCGCCGGCGCTTGCCGGCTACGCATTTGCCGTGACGCTCAACAGCGGCTCGGCCTTGCGCCTTGCGCTTCTGAGCGCAGTCCTCGCCTTGGCATGCCAATTCGGCGATTTGCTGGAGAGTTGGGTCAAGCGCAGCTTCGGCGCCAAGGATTCAAGTCAACTCATCCCGGGCCATGGCGGCTTGCTCGATCGCGTCGATGGATTGATGATGGCAGCAATGGTTGCGGCGCTGATCGCGCTCCGCGATCCCGCCGCGCCCGGCCGCGCTCTGCTCGTTTGGTGAAAGTGAGTGGCCCCCGTGTTTCCGTCCGCCGTATCCACCCTCGAGATCGAACCGCGCGATGCGCCGCGGCGGCGCATCTCCGTACTCGGCGCCACCGGCTCGATCGGCGAGAACACGCTCGATCTCATCGGCCGGGAACCTTTGGCCTATCAGGTGATCGCCTTGACCGCAGGGACCAACGCGGCGCGCCTCGCCGAACTCGCCATTCGGCATCGGGCCGGGCTTGCGGTGATTGCCGACCCCGAAGCGTATCCCGCGTTGCGTGACGCGCTTGCCGGCACAGGCATCGAGACCGGCGCGGGCGAAGACGCATTGATCGAAGCGGCGAGCCGTGCCGCCGACTGGGTGATGGCCGCGATCGTCGGCGCCGCAGGTTTGAAGCCGACGCTGGAAGCGGTGCGTCAGGGGCGGTGCATCGCGCTCGCCAACAAGGAGTGCCTCGTCTCGGCGGGGGACATCTTCATGGCCGAAGTGGCTCGCGCCAACGCGACCCTTCTTCCTGTCGATTCCGAGCACTCGGCCGCGATGCAGGTGATGATGGGCGCTAGACCTGAGCGCATTGAGCTTGTGTGTCTCACGGCCTCGGGCGGGCCTTTCCGCAACTGGAGCCTCGAGGCGATGCGGGGTGCGCGGTCAGAGCAGGCGCTCGATCATCCGAACTGGTCCATGGGGCCGAAGGTGACGATCGATTCGGCCACGCTCATGAACAAGGGGCTCGAGCTGTTGGAGGCGCATCATCTCTTCGCGCTTCCGCCGGCAAAGCTCGACATGCTGATCCACCCGCAATCCGTCGTGCATTGCCTCGTCTACCTGAGCGACGGTTCGGTGCTGGCGCAGATGAGCAGCCCCGACATGCGGACGCCCATTGCCTATAGTCTCGCCTGGCCCGAGCGCATGCACGCGCCGACGAAGCGGCTCGACTTCGCTGAACTCGGCGCCTTGACATTCGAGGCCCCGGATTTCGAGCGCTTTCCGGCGCTGCGCGTGGCCCGTGATGTCCTTGCCGCGGGCGGAAGCGCTGGCACCGTCCTGAATGCCGCCAACGAAGTCGCGGTCGAGGCCTTTCTCAAGGGCAAGATCGGTTTCCTCGACATCGCCGCCCTCGTCGAAGCGACGCTCGACCAGAGCGCCGGTCTCCTCGGCCGCCATCGCCGCACTATCGACGACGTGCTCGCCATCGACGTCGAGGCCCGGGCCAAAGCGAGGGGCTTGCTGCCGCGGTTTGCATAACCCCCTGAGAAACACTAAGTAGTCGCATTCACCTGCTTGAGTCGCTTTCAAGCACCGACAATCTGGATTCAGGCAAATGTACACGCTCCTAGGCTTCTTGTTCGTCTTGACCGTTGTCGTCTTCTTCCACGAGCTCGGCCATTTCCTGGTCGCGCGCTGGTGCGGGGTCGGGGTCAGGACCTTCTCCATCGGCTTCGGTCCCGAGATCGTGGGCTTCGACGACCGGCATGGGACGCGGTGGAAGCTCTCCTGGATTCCGCTCGGCGGCTACGTGCAATTCGTCGACGATGAGAATGCCGCAAGCGCCCGGCAGAGGCCGCTCGACGAACTGACGGCTGAGGAGCGCGCCGCGAGCTTTCAGAACAAGCCCTTGGCGGCGCGCGCGGCCGTTGTCGCCGCCGGGCCAATCGCCAATTTCATTCTCGCCATCGCCATCTTCTGGGTGATCTTCAGCGTGTTCGGCGAGCGCATCACGCCGGCAAAGGTCGACAGCGTGAACCCGGGAAGCGCGGCGGAACGGGCCGGCTTCAAGCCCGGGGACGTGGTCATCAGCATCGACGGCCAGAAGATCGAGAGCTTCAGCGAGATGCAGCGCATCGTGGCGACGAGCGCCGACCGGCCGCTCAAGTTCGAGGTCGCGCGGGGCGGCGTGACTGTCGACCTCACCGCGACGCCGGAGCGCAAAGAGGTCACCGACTATTTCGGCAACACCGTGCGCCAAGGACTATTGGGCATTCAGCGCAGCAACGCTCAAGAGGACTGGACGCTCAAGCGCCACGATCCGCTGACCGCCTTCGGCCTGGCCGTGAAGGAGTGCTACTTCATCGTCTCGCAATCGCTCACCTATCTCTGGGGCGTGGTGACGGGACGGGAGTCGGCCGACCAGCTTGGCGGCCCGATTCGGATTGCCCAGGTCTCGGGTCAGGTGGCGAGCGTCAGCTTCATGGCGCTCATCAATCTCGTCGCCGTGCTCTCCGTCAGTATTGGGCTCCTCAATCTGTTCCCGATACCGATGCTCGATGGCGGTCATCTTCTCTATTACAGTATCGAGGCGATCAGAGGCCGCCCCTTGAGTGAAACGACACAAGAAATCGGCTTCCGGATCGGGCTCGCGCTGATTCTCATGCTGATGATTTTTGCAACCTGGAATGACTTGATTTACAATAAGTTTTTGTGAAACTAGGAACGACACACCGGATGCTGTGCGGGGGCCGAAAGGCCCCCGCTGGCATGAGGGGGCGTGAACCAAAAAACGGCCACAAAAGGCGGCCAGGTTCGGGGCTTAAGCCGTAAGCGGCGGCGGGGATCGGCTTTGAGGGGAAGACACCAGTAATGGTGCCGAGGACGTTTGCCAGAGGGCTGCTTGCGGCCCTCCTTGTGTTGAGTAGCGTCCCGCTCTCGCTGGCTCTTAGCGCGAGTTTTGGCGAACTTTCGGCGTTTGCCCAAGGCGCCACCATCCAAAACATCCGTGTCGAAGGCCAGAAGCGGGTGGAGCCGGAGACGATCCGCTCCTACCTCACCTTCGCACCGGGCGACGCCTACGATCCCGCCCAGATCGACGAATCGCTGAAGGTCCTGTTCGCCACCGGCCTGTTCCAGGACGTCCGCATCCGGCGCGACGGGGCCACCATCGTCATCGTCATCGTCGAGAATCCGATCGTCAGCCGCGTAGCCTTCGAGGGCAACAAGGAGATCGAAGACGAGACGCTCGCCTCGGAGGTGCAACTCAAGTCGCGCGCCGTGTACACGAGGGCCCGCGTGCAAGCCGACGTCCAGCGCATCCTCAACCTCTACCGGCGTCAGGGTCTCTACGGCGCCCAGGTCGATCCCAAGATCATCAATCTCGACACAAACCGCATCGACGTGGTGTTCGAGATCTCCGAAGGTCCCGCCACCAAGGTGCGCGCCATCAATTTCATCGGCAACGCGGCCTTCAGCGATTCGCAGTTGCGCTACATCATTTCAACGACGCAGACGAACATCCTAAGCTTCCTCAAGGGCACCAACATCTACGATCAGGACCGCCTCAGCCTCGATCGCGAGTTGCTCAGGCAGTTCTACATGAAGAATGGCTACGCCGATGTCCGCATCGTGTCGGCCACCGCCGATCTCGATCCTGCCGGCCGCGGCTTCTTCATCACCTTCACGATCGAGGAGGGGGAGCGCTACCGTTTCGGCACGATCGAGGTCGAGAGCGCGCTGCCTTCGCTGAACACGAGCCTTCTTGGCCCCTATATCCTCGTCAAGAGCGGAAAATGGTTCAGCTCCGAGAAGATCGAAAGAACGACCGAGGCGCTGACCCTCGGCGTCTCGCTCCAGGGTTATGCGTTCGGCCAGGTCAGGCCGCGCTTGGACCGCGACCAGGCGAACCGCATCATCAATCTCGTCTTTATCATCGACGAAGGCCCGAGGGTCTATATCGAGCGCATCAACATCGTCGGCAATATCCGCACCGAGGACCGGGTCATCAGGCGCCAATTCCGTCTCGCCGAGGGCGACGCGTTCAATCGCCTTCTGGTCGAGCTTGCGCGCAAGAGGCTCCGCGCGCTCGGCTTCTTCAAGACCGTGGAGGTTGAGGCCGAGACCGGCAGCGCGCCGGACCGCGTGGTCCTGATGGTGAAGGTTCTCGAGCAGCCGTCCGGCGAACTGTCCTTCGGGGCCGGATACTCTTCCAGTGAAGGCATCATCGGCGATATTGCCATTACCGAACGCAACCTGATGGGCAAGGGTCAGTATGTCAGGCTCGGGTTCTCGGGCAGCCTCGACCGTGCTCAGGTGGATTTCAGCTTTACCGAGCCTTATTTCCTCGACCGTAACCTCTCGGCGGGCTTCGACCTCTTCCACAAAGAGGTCAACTTGACCGACGAATCGTCCTTCAGCCAGCGCGACACCGGCGGCAATCTCAGGCTCGGCTTCCCCATCGCCGACAACACGCAGATGGGCCTGCGCTACCGCTACGCGCAGCAGGATATCTTCGACGTCTCCAAGGATGCCTCGCTCGCGATCAAGGAAGCTGAAGGCGTCTCCATCGTTTCCAGCGTCGGTTACACCGTCGCTTACGACACGCGGAACATTCCCTCTTCGCCCACGAACGGATATTTTGCCTCCTTCTCGCAGGATTTCGCCGGCGTCGGTGGCGACGTGAACTACATCCGATCCGTCGTTGACGCGCGCGCGTATCGTCCCATCACCAACAAAATCACCTTGGTTGGACGCGCCCAAGCCGGCAACATCTCGGGTTGGGGTGGCCAAGACGTCCGCTTGACCGATCTCTTCTTCAAGGGCGGCGAGACAATTCGCGGCTTCAAGCGAGCGGGATATGGCCCGCGCGATGCTTGCGAGAGCCCGACGACGGGTAAACGGGTGCCGATCTGTTCGAGGGACTCTCTGGGTGGCGAGCTGTTCTGGGCGACGACCGCGGAGGTCCGCTTCCCAATCCCCTACGTCCCCGAAAGCATCGGCATGCAGGGCGCCGTTTTTGTTGACGCGGGATCGCTCTGGCAGGCGAGCGGCCAAGCGCAACAAGCGGTCATCGACGAAGGCAGCTTCATTCTCGATAGCTCCGAGGTGCGCCTATCGACGGGGTTCAGCCTCATCTGGCAGTCGCCGCTCGGGCCGCTCCGCGCCGATTTCGCCGAAGCGCTGCTCAAGGCTGAATTCGACAGGACCGAATTCTTCCGCTTTGGCGCTTCGACCAACTTCTAACGCGGCCGGTTTGCGGCTATGGCTTTGCGCCATGGCCCGTGCCGCAGCCCTTTCCCGTCTCCAAAGACCTTGATGGAACATCCAGGCTTCTTCGAACGTGCTGGTCCTTTCTCCTTGGGGACCGTGGCCGAGGCCGCGAACGCGACGCCCGGAGGCGGCAGCGATCTTGGCATCGCCATCAGCGATGTCAGGCCCTTGGACAGCGCGGGGCCCGGGACCCTTTCATTTCTCGACAACCCCAAATACCTGCCGCTATTTGCCAACACCGCGGCGAGTGCCTGTCTGGTTGCCCCCAAATTCGCGGGCCAAGCGCCGGCCGCGACCGCGTGCCTGATTACGCCCGAGCCCTATCGCGCCTTTGCGCGCGCGCTAACCTTGTTCTATCCCGATGCCGGCAAGCCGAAGGCCGCGCTCACCTTTGGCGGCAACAATCCTCCTGCGATTGATCCAAGTGCTGCGATCGAGGCGGGCGCGATCGTCGAACCGGGAGCGGTGATCGGACCCGAGGCGCGCATCGGGCGCGGCACCACGATCGCCGCTGGCACGGTGATCGGCTTTCGCGTGCATATCGGACGCGACTGCTATATCGGGCCCAATGCCTCGGTCACCCATGCGCTCCTCGGCAACGGGGTCACCGTTCACGCCGGCGTCGCCATCGGCCAGGATGGTTTCGGGTTCGCCATGGGCAAGGGCGGCCACTTGAAGGTGCCGCAGATCGGCCGCGTCATCGTTCAGGACGGGGTCGAGATCGGCGCCAATACCACGATCGACAGGGGCGCCTTGCGCGACACCGTGATCGGGGAAGGCACCAAAATTGATAATCTCGTGCAAATCGGGCACAACGTGGTGATCGGAAGGCATTGCGTGATCGTGGCCCAAACCGGTATTTCGGGGAGCGCGGAGCTCGGCGACTTCGTGGTTCTCGGCGGCCAGGTGGGCGTCATCGGCCACGTCAAGATTGGCGCTGGCGCTCAGATTGCCGCGAGCAGTAATGTGCGGGGCGACGTGCCGCCGGGCGTCAGATGGGGCGGCACCCCCGCAAAGCCGGTACGCCTCTGGTTCCGCGAGCTGACGCTGCTGCAAAAGCTTGCCGAACGGAAGGATTTGAAGCTTGATCGGGACGAGGGCTGAAGCGAGACCGGTGCTTAGGCCGTCAGGCCCCGTCCTGGGAGTTGGAACTGATGAATGAAAGCGGAGTGAAGGCGAAGCTCGGGACGGCGGAAATCACCGACATCCTGAAGCTTCTGCCGCATCGTTATCCGTTTCTCCTGGTCGACCGTATCATCGACATGGACGGCGATCGCTCCGCCGTCGGCATCAAGAACGTGACGGTCAACGAGCCTTACTTCCAGGGACACTTCCCTGGCAATCCGGTGATGCCGGGCGTGCTTCTGATCGAGGGCATGGCGCAGACGGCGGGCGCCTTGTGCATGCGGCATCTCGAAGCGTTCAAGGAGCCGCCGCTCGTCTATTTCATGGCCATCGACAAAGCGCGCTTCCGCCGCCCCGTGGTGCCCGGCGATACCGTCCACTACCACGTTCAGAAAATGCGCAATCGCGGGCGTGTTTGGCGCTTCCGGGCGCAGGCGCATGTCGACGGCAACCTCGTCGCCGAAGCCGAGGTCAGCGCCGTGATCGTCGAGACCTGAAGCCGGACGATCATGGCCAACATTCATGCGACCGCTGTGGTCGATCCAAGCGCAAGACTTGGGACGGGCGTCGAGATCGGTCCGTTTTGCGTGATCGGACCCGATGTCGAACTCGGCGACGGCACGAAAGTGCACTCCCATGCCGTGGTTACGGGCCGGACCGCGATCGGCGCAGGCAGCCAGGTCTATCCCTTCGCCTCGATCGGTCAGCGGCCGCAGGACGTGAAATTTCGCAACGAACCGAGCACACTGACGATCGGCCCCAACACGACCATCCGCGAGCATGTCACCATCAACCCGGGGACGCAGGGCGGCAACATGACGACCAAGGTCGGCGCCAATTGCCTGCTGATGATCGGGGCTCATGTCGCCCACGACTGTGAACTCGGCGACAATGTTACGCTCGTCAACGGCGCAACCCTTGGCGGTCACGTGTCGATCGGCGAGGGCGCCATTATCGGCGGCCTGTCCGCCGTCCACCAATTCGTGCGCATCGGCGCCTACGCTTTCGTCGGCGGCATGTCCGGCATCACCGCCGATGTCATCCCGTTTGGCATGGCCATGGGCAATCGCGCGAACCTCGCCGGGCTCAACATCGTCGGGCTCAAGCGCAAGGGTTTCCCGCGCGAGCAGATCCACGAACTCCGCCAGGCCTATCGCATGTTGTTTTCGAGCGAGGGAACGCTGAAGGAGCGGCTCGAGGACGTCGAGAGCATGTTCGCAGGCAATCCGCTGGCGAAGCAGATCATCGACTTCATCAAGACGGCATCCGATCGCTCGTTCACCGTGCCGAACAACGCGGCGCCCCCCGCGCGCTGACGGAGCTTGCCGGCCCGTGCCCGAAGCAGTCACGATAGAAGGCTCGCTCGGAATCATCGCCGGGCGGGGTCCGCTTCCACGCGCGATCGCCGAGGCGGCATCATCGCGGGGCGTGTCGCTGCACATTGTCGGTATTCGCGGCGAGGCGCGCGAGGAGATCGAACGGTTTCCGCATACCTGGGTCAAATGGGGCGAGATCGGCAAGATGTTCCGCGCCCTCGACAAGAACGGGTGCGCGGACATCGTCATCATTGGCGGGGTGAACCGCCCGGATTTCTCCAATGTCCGGCTCGACCTCGGCGCCATCAAGACCTTGCCCTTCATCTTGAGCCTCGGCAAAGGCGGCGACGATCACGTCTTGTCGCGGGTCGTGCGCTTCTTCGAAGAGAAGGGATATCGCGTTCATGGCGCGGGCGACGTGGCGCCGGAGCTCTTGGCGGGGGAGGGCGTTCTCGGCGCCAAGGCGCCAACGGCCGAAGACAGAGCCGATATCGATTTGGCGCTGCGCGTGGTCGGCGCGCTGGGGCGCCTCGATGTCGGTCAGGCCGCGATCGTCGCCAGGGGCTATGTGCTGGCCGTCGAGGCGGCGGAAGGGACCGACGCGATGCTCGCGCGCTGCGCCGAGCTCCGCGCCGCGGGCAGGACGGGCAAAGGCGGCCGGGCCGGCGTGCTCGTCAAGGTGCCGAAGCCCGGCCAGGAAGAACGCGTCGACCTCCCGACGATCGGCCCGGACACCGTCACCAAGGCGGCGGCCGCCGGCCTTGCCGGCGTCGCCGTTGCGGCGGGACGTGTGTTGATCGCCGAGCGCGACGCGACGATCGCGGCCGCCGATAGAGATGGACTCTTCCTGTTTGGCGTGAACGCGGCTGAGCGAGACGGCGCCTAGCGCTTGTCCATCGGGATGTAAGCGCGCTCGATCGCGCCCGTGTAGAGCTGACGCGGCCGGCCGATGCGCTGCATGGGATCGGCGAGCATCTCCTTCCACTGGGCGATCCAGCCGACGGTCCGCGCAATGGCGAACAGCACGGTAAACATGTCGGTGGGGAAGCCAAGGGCTTTCAGCGTGATCCCGGAATAGAAATCGATATTGGGATAGAGCTTCTTGCTGACGAAGTAATCGTCCGACAAGGCAATGCGCTCGAGCTCGAGCGCCACTTTCAGGATCGGATCGTTGCGGTGACCGACGGCCTCGAGCACCTCGTGGCACGTCTTCTGCATGATCTTCGCCCTGGGGTCATAGTTCTTGTAAACGCGATGCCCGAAGCCCATGAGACGGAACGGATCGTCCTTGTTCTTGGCGCGCTTGATGAACTCAGGGATCCGATCGACCGTGCCGATCTCCTGCAGCATGGTCAGCGCCGCCTCGTTGGCGCCGCCATGGGCGGGACCCCACAGACAGGCGATCCCCGCCGAGATGCAAGCGAAGGGGTTCGCGCCCGCAAGCCGCACCGTCGAGGTCGAGGCGTTCTGCTCGTGGTCGGCATGGAGAATGAAAATGCGCCGCATCGCGCGCGCGAGCACCGGGTTGACCTTATATTCCTCGCACGGCACCGCGAAGCACATATGGAGAAAGTTGGCGGAGTAATCGAGCTCGTTCTTGGGATAGATGAAGGGCTGCCCGATCGAGTATTTGTACGCCATGGCGGCGATCGTCGGCATCTTCGCCACCATGCGGACGCTCGCCATCTCGCGCTGAGTCGGATCCTTGATGTCGATCGAGTCGTGATAGAAGGCCGAGAGCGCGCCGACCACGCCGACCATGACCGCCATCGGATGCGCGTCGCGCCGGAACCCGGTGTAGAACCGCGTCATCTGCTCATGCACCATGGTGTGCATGGTGATGCGGTGCTTGAACTCCTCGTATTGCTCTTTGGTCGGAAGCTCGCCGTAAAGCAGCAGGTAGGAGGTTTCGAGGAACGTCCCATGCTCGGCGAGCTGATCGATGGGATAGCCGCGATAGAGCAGGATGCCCTTGTCGCCGTCGATGAAGGTGATCTTCGACTCGCAAGCCGCCGTCGAGGTGAAGCCCGGGTCGTAGGTGAAGGTGCCGGTCTCCTGGTAAAACGAATTGATGTCGATGACATCGGGACCGAGCGTGCCCTTGCGGATGGGCAAGTCGTAGCGCACGCCGTCGATCAAGACGGTCGCCGTATTGGCGCCGGGCGCGCGAAGGTTCTCTGCCACGCTCATCGAAAAGGCTCCTCTGACTATCCTAGCCGCCGGCCCACCGGCTCTTGGGGCGGCCGAAGCGATTTTTGCACTGCCACATAATCGCGCCGATCGTCCCGCAGTGCAACAACCGGGCGTGCCCAATTCTTAAGCAGGGCTTCCTGCATGCACTTGATCGTGAAGCCGGGCAAGCGATTCCTCGCGTCCAAGGACCTCGAGAACATCGAAAATACCGGGAGAAGTGGACCGTCCGGTTAAGGCCGCCCGCAGTGGCTGAGCCACTTTGCCGAGCTTAAGTCCCGCCGCTTCGGAAAAGTTCCGCACCGCGGCTTCAAGCCCCGGTCCTGCCCAGGGCTCGACCGATTCGAGCAGCGGCAGAAGGGCGGCCAGCGTCTCGCGCCCGTGTCCATCGAGGAGCTTCCGCGCCTGCTCATCGACGGCGAGCGGCCTTGGCGCGAACAGGAAAGACGCGTTGTCCATAAGCTCGACGAGTGTCTTGGCACGCTCCTTCAGCCCCGGCATGGCCCGCTCCAGCTTCTGCCAACCCGCTTCGCCGATCCGCTGCTCAAGTGCTGCGCCATCCGGCAACTCGGGGACGAGGGCGCGCAGCCGCGTCACGATCTCGGCGTCGGGCATGGCGCGGAGATAGTGCCCGTTCAAATTCTCGAGCTTGACGAAATCGAAGCGCGCCGCCGAGCGCCCGATCGCATCGAGATCGAACCAGCGGATCATCTCTTCCATCGACATGATCTCGGCGTCGCCATGGCTCCAGCCGAGCCTGACGAGATAGTTGCGGAGCGCCGCCGGCAGGTAGCCCATGGCCCGGTAGGCTTCAACGCCGAGCGCGCCATGACGCTTCGACAATTTGGCGCCATCAGGACCGTGGATCAGGGGCACATGGGCGTAGATCGGCGTGTCCCATCCAAGCGCCTTGAAGATTTGCGTCTGACGTGCCGCGTTGGTGAGATGGTCGTCGCCGCGGATGACGTGGGTGATGCCCATGTCATGATCGTCCACGACGACGGAGAGGTTGTAGGTCGGCGTTCCGTCGCTGCGGAGGATCACGAGATCGTCGAGTTCCTTGTTGGCGAAGACGACGCGCCCCTGAACCTTATCCTCGATCACGGTCTCGCCCTCGCGCGGCGCCTTGAAGCGGATCGCGGGCTTGATCCCGGCAGGCGCTTCCGCCGGATCGCGATGGCGCCACGTGCCGTCATAGCCCGGGGCGCGGCCCTCGGCGCGGGCGCTCTCGCGCATCGCTTGGAGCTCCTCCGGGCTCGCGTAGCAGCGATAGGCTTTGCCTTGCGCCAAAAGCTGCTCGGCGATTTCGCGATGGCGTGCGGCGCGCGTGAGTTGATAAACGGGCTCGCCGTCCCAATCGAGCTCGAGCCAGCTGAGCCCGTCGAGGATGGCGAGGATGGCGCCCTCGGTCGAGCGCGCCTGGTCGGTATCCTCAATGCGGAGCAGCATCTTGCCGCCCTTGGCGCGCGCGTAGAGCCAATTGAACAGCGCCGTCCGCGCCCCGCCGATATGCAGATAGCCGGTCGGCGACGGCGCAAAGCGCGTAATGACTTTTTCGCTCATGGGCGTCCGGTGCAGTCCTCATGCAGGACTAGGGGCAGAGGCGGGCGTGATGTAGCATAGGGGCAGATGCGGGGTAAGGGCAGGGGAGAGGCGCCCCTGCCGGTTGTCGAGCATCGGCCATGTGGGTCGCGGAGGAAGACGAGCGGGACCGCAACGAGGGTGGCGGCGCGGGACGCCGCGAAGGGCTGCTGTCTGCGATCCTCGCCGCCTCGGCGCGCATCCTCGAAGCTGAGCACGACCGCTGGATCCTCTGGGTCCCCGTACTCTTCGCCGCGGGCATTCTCACCTATTTCACGCTTGCCGAAGAACCGGCGGTGCGGCTTGCGGCGGCACTTCTGCTCGGCGCGCTGGGCTTAAGCCTGGCCTTCAGGCATGCGCGGCTTGGGCTCTGCATCGGGGGCGCGGCGCTCGCCTTCGCCTCGGGCTTCGCCGTCGCTCAGTTTAGGACCGAGATGGTGCGTGCGCCGGTGCTCGCCCAAGAGCTCCGCTATGTCGCCGTGTCGGGGTTCGTCGAGACCCATGAGTTGCGCGACAAGGGGCGGGCGCGGATCATGCTGCGGACCCTTTCCGTCGGTGACCTGAAGCCCGAGGACACGCCCTACCGCGTCCGTATCAGCATGCCGGCCAAATACGCGGCGGACGTGAGGATCGGCGAAGCCGTCACGTTGCGGGCGACGCTTCAGCCGCCGCCGGAGCCGATCGAGCCCGGCGGCTTCGATTTCGCGCGGGCGGCCTGGTTCGACAGCCTCGGCGCAACCGGCTACGCCACGAGCAAGGTGTCGCGGCTCGAGGGCGCACCTGCGCCGACGTGGGACTTGGCCGCCTGGTCCCGTGTCGATGCGTTGCGAGCGGCGATCAATGCCCGCATCAGGGCGGCATTGGCGGGCGAGACCGGCGAGATCGCGGTCGCTCTCATCACCGGCGAGCGCGGCGGCATCTCCGAGGAGGTGAACGAGTCCATGCGCGATTCCGGCCTGACCCACGTGCTGTCCATCTCCGGCCTGCACATGGCGATCATGGCGGGAACGGTGTTTTGGCTGGCGCGGGCGCTGCTCGCTCTCGTGCCGGGGCTCGCGCTGCGCTATCCGATCAAGAAATGGGCGGCGGCCGCGGCGCTAGCCGCCGCCACCTTCTATCTCGCGCTTTCCGGCGCCGCCGTGCCAACGGTCCGTTCTTGGATCATGATGAGCATTGTCTTGATCGCGGTCATGCTCGACCGGCCGGCGCTGACGATGCGTAACGTGGCACTCGCGGCGCTTGCCATCCTCTTGGTCGCCCCGGAATCGCTGTTCGACGCAAGCTTCCAAATGTCGTTCGCGGCCGTGATCGGGCTCGTCGCCATGTATGAATGGCTCTCGACGCGACGGAGCGCGAGACTTCGCGACGCAAGCCCGGTCTGGGGCAGCTTTCACCGGGGCGCGACGCTTGTCGGCGGCGCGGCGGCCACCACGCTCGTCGCCGGCACCGCGATTGCGCCCTTTGCGCTCTATCACTTCCACCGCATGACCCATTACGGCCTCGTCGCCAATCTGCTCGCGGCCCCTCTGGTTAGCGTTGTCATCATGCCCATGGCGGTGCTGAGCCTCGCCGCCATGCCGTTTGGGCTGGAATACTGGCCGCTTCAGGCGATGGGGGCCGGCATCGATCTGATGGTCAGAACGGGCGAGTGGGTGGGGTCGTGGCCCGGCGCCGTCTCGATCCTGCCGCAGATTTCGGGGCTGGCGCTCGTCCTCATCGTGCTTGGGGGCTTGTGGCTGTGTCTGTGGCAGACGCGGACCCGCGCGCTCGGCCTCGTGATCGCCGCGTTCGGCATCGCGCTCGCCCCGCAACACCAGCGGCCAGACGTGCTGATCGAGCGGAACGGCGAGACCGCGGCCCTGCGAACGGACGCGGGCAGCCTCGTGTTCCCTCCCGCGACAGCGGCGAGCTACAGCCGCGAAAAATGGTTGCTCGCCGATGGCGATGAACGCGACGTTGAGAAAGCGACGGATGAAAACATCTTCCGCTGCGACACGCTCGGCTGCATTGGTGTGGTCAAGGGGAAGACGGTCGCGCTCATCCGCCATCCCGGAGCGCTCGAAGAGGACTGCCGCCTGGCCGACATCGTCATCGCCCCCTTCACCATCGGCAAGAGGTGCCGCGCCGCGCGCGTCATCGTCGACCGCCGCATGCTGAAAGCGCAAGGCGCGCATGCGCTCTATATCGAGGGCCTGTCGATCAGGACCGAGACGGTCGCGGAGGCACGCGGGCGGAGGCCCTGGGTACCCGATCGCGCCATTGTGGCCGGAAGACCGGGAGCGTCCCCGGAACGCGACCGGACCGGCGGCAACCCTGACGAATGAAGGCTAGAGCATCATCCCCATCGGATTGACCCCCCTCTTACTCCCCCCTTTCAGCGGGGAGAAAATTGGAACGGCCTATCGCTCTCCCTCCCCCTGCAAGGGGGAGGGCCGGGG
>CAYMJW010000015.1:0-18935 GCA_964390455.1 uncultured Methyloceanibacter sp.
ACCCTGCCCCCGGCATTGATGCGCGGCCCGAGCAGAAACCCGAGCGCATAGCAATTCGGCGCGGCATCGATGCGCGCGGAATCGGCGAGCGCACGCAGGCCTTGATTGCGCCTCAAGCGCAAGACCTTGAGCCCTTGCGCCACGAAGGCGCGGTTCACGTCCTTGAAGGGCACCACGTCGCACACCGTGGCGAGCGCCACGAGATCGAGGAGCCCGAGGAGATCGGGTTCCGGCCGGTCCGCGTAGAAGCCGCCATGGCGAAGCATGCGCGTCGTCGCCACCAAAAACAGAAACACGACGCCCGCGGCGGCAAGATGCCCCTGCCCCGAGAGATCGTCCTGCCGGTTCGGGTTGAGCACGGCGTACGCGGGCGGCAGCGCCTCGTCGGCCTGGTGATGGTCGATGACGATGACCTCGGCGCCTGCGGCGTTGGCGGCTTCGATCGCGGCCTCCGCGGTCGTGCCGCAATCGACGGTGAGGATGAGACGCGCGCCGTCTTTGGCGAGTCCGGCGAGAGACTCGGGCGAAGGCCCGTAGCCTTCCGTCAGCCGGTCGGGGATGTAGGTCGCAACACTCTGTCCGTGCGCGCGCAGGAACCGCTCGACAAGAGCGACCGAGGCCGCCCCATCGACGTCGTAATCGCCGAACACGGCGATCGGCTCGCTATGCGCGATGGCGGATGCGAAGCGTGCGGCCGCCTTGTCCATGTCCTGGAAGCGCGCGGGATCCGGAAGCAGCGTGCGGAGCGAGGGGTCGAGATAGCGGGAGGCGGTGTGCATGTCGGCGCCACGCGCGGCAAGCACGCGGCCCAGAAGCTCCGGCAGGCCGTGCCCTTGCGATATGGCGGCGGCGATGAGGCCGCGCGAGGGGTCAAGGCGCTCGACCCAGCGATAGCCGCGCGCCGAGCGTTCCACGCCGAGGAACGGGCTCGCAATGTCACTTTCCGGGAATTTCAGGGCGGCCGTCACGCTCACCATCCACGCGCTATCGTCTTTCGCGCGAGAGTGTAAGGTGATTCGCGGGACCGTCCCCGCGCGAGCGCAAGCCTCAGTCGAACTTGTTGATATTGGGGTGCTCGGCCTTGATCCAGCGCACCGTGCGGGTCGAGGCGCGCATCACGAGCGTATGGGTGTAGATCGCGTCCTTGGTGAAGCGGACGCCTTCGAGCAGCGAGCCGTCGGTGATGCCGGTCGCGGCAAAGGCGAGATCGCCCGTCACCATGTCGCGGATGTGGTGCTTGCGATCAAGATCGTGGATTCCGGCGGCGCGGGCGCGGGCGCGATGCTGTTCGCTCGATGCCACGAGCCGTCCGTGCATCTGGCCGCCGATGCAGGCAAGCGCAGCCGCCGCGAGCACGCCCTCGGGCGCGCCGCCGATGCCCATATAGATGTCAATGCCGGTTTCCATTGGCTTGGTCACGTGGATCACGCCGGCGATATCGCCGTCGCCGATGAGCCGGAGCGCCGCGCCGGTTGCGCGCACCTCCTCGATCAGCTTCGCGTGGCGGGGACGATCGAGGATGCAAACGGTGATCTCGCCGATCGGCACGTTCTTCGCGAGCGCGAGCGCCTTGAGGTTGTCGGCGGGCGTCGCATCGAGATCGACCAGCCCTTCGGGATAGCCGGGCCCGATTGCGATCTTGTCCATATAGATGTCGGGCACCTTGAGCAGGCTGCCGCGCTCGGCGATCGCAAGGACCGAGAGCGCGTTGGGGAGTGCCTTGGCGCAGAGCGTCGAGCCTTCAATCGGATCGACGGCGAGATCGACCTTGAGCCTGGTGCTGGCGCTCGAGCTGACGGTTTCGCCGATATAGAGCAGCGGGGTCTCGTTTTCGTCCCCTTCGCCCACGACCACGACACCTTCGATCGCAAGGCGCTCGATCCCCCGGTACATGGCTTCGGCGGCCGCCTCGTCGGCGGCGGCCTCGTTGCCGCGGCCGCGCCATAGCGCCGCGGCGACGGCGGCGGCCTCGGTCACACGCACGATATCGAGCGCCAGGGCGCGGTCGAGCTCGGTCTTCGCCGGAGCCTTCGACACGGACTCTCCTCCCCTCCCTCGGGCGCTCATGCGCGGCGCCCGTAGGGGTACATACTCACTATCACAATTTTTCGATGCGGATCATCTGCGGCTTCTGATCGACATGACCGTCGCGCTCGATCGCGGCCAAGGCCTTGCGCATCGCGGCCTCGGTGGTTTGATGGGTGATGAGCACGACAAAGGCGGGCGCGGCTTCGTCGCGCCGGTTGAAGCCGGGAAGCTCCGCGCCCGGGCGGCGCTGCACGATGCTCTCGATCGAGATGCCCTGATCGGCCATGCGGCCGGCGATGGCCGCGAAGGCGCCCGACCGGTCGTAGACCGAAAGCCTGATGTAGTAGCCGCCTTCATGCGCCTGCATCTGCGCCTTCTTGTAGGGCTTGAGCGCCTTGGCCTTGGTGCCGAAGGGCGGCAAGATTTGGCCGCGGGCGATGTCGATGAGATCGCTCGTCACGGCGGAGGCCGTGGGGCCTGCGCCCGCGCCCGGACCGATCAGCATCACGCCGCCGACAAAGTCGCCGTCGATGGCGACGCAATTCGAGACGCCGTCGACCTCGGCGATGGCGCGGTGCTTCGGCACCATCGTCGGATGGACGCGCTGCTCGATTCCGCTCTCGGTGCGCAGCGCCACGCCAAGCAACTTGATGCGGTAGCCGAGATCGCCGGCCGCCTCGATGTCTGCGGGCGTAATCGTCTCGATGCCTTCGACATAGACCGACTCGAAGCTCGTGCGCGTGCCGAAGGCGAGGCTCGTGAGCAGCGCGAGCTTATGCGCCGTGTCGAAGCCGCCGATATCGAAGCTGGGATCGGCTTCCGCGTAGCCTTGAGCCTGCGCCTCCTTCAGCACGTCGGCGAAGCTCCGGCCCTCCTTCTCCATCGTGGTGAGGATGTAATTGCAGGTGCCGTTGAGGATGCCATAGACGCGGGAGATGTCGTTCCCTTGCAGGCTCTCGCGGATCACCTTGACCACGGGAATGCCGCCCGCCACCGCCGCCTCGAAATTCAGCGCCAGCCCGTTCTTTTCGGCGAGAGCGGCAAGCGCCGGTCCGTGATGGGCGAGCAGCGCCTTGTTGGCGGTGACGACATGCTTGCCGGATGCGAGCGCCGCCTCGACGGCTTGCCTGGCCACGCCCTCCTCGCCGCCGATCAGCTCGACGAAGACGTCGATCGCGGGGTCCGTGGCAAGCGCCACAGGGTCCTCCACGAAGCGGAGACCGGAGAGGTCCGCGTCGCGGTTTTTCTGGCGGTTCCGCGCCGATACGGCGACGACCTCGATCGGTCGCCCGGCGCGCGCGGCAAGGTCGCCCTTGCGCGCCGCAAGGAGCCGCAACAGGCCGCTGCCGACCGTGCCGATGCCGGCTACACCAAGCTTCAATCCATCATTCATGGGAGGGGATCAGAACGACCGATTGGCTTTGGATGCAATAGGAATCACGTTGTGCATCGTCTTGGCGGAATCGGCCAGGAAGCGCCGGATGTTGCGCGCGGCCTGGCGAATGCGCTGCTCGTTCTCGACCAGCGCGATGCGGACATAGCCTTCGCCATACTCGCCGAAACCGACGCCGGGGGAGACCGCCACGGACGCTTTCTCCAGGAGAAGCTTCGAAAATTCGAGCGAGCCGAGATGGGCGAACATCTCGGGGATCGGCGCCCAGGCGAACATGGTGGCGGGTGGTGACGGCACCGGCCAGCCGGCGCGGCGCATGCAATCGACCATGCAGTCGCGGCGGCGCCTATAGATCGCGCGAATCTCGTCGATGCAGTCTTGCGGCCCGTTGAGCGCGGCGGACGCCGCCACCTGAATGGGGGTGAAGGCGCCATAGTCGAGATAGGATTTCACGCGCGTGAGCGCGTGAATGAGGCGCTCATTGCCGACGGCGAAGCCGACGCGCCAGCCGGGCATGGCGTAGGTCTTCGACAGGGTGGTGAACTCGAGCGCGATATCGATGGCGCCCGGCACTTGCAGAATCGACGGCGGCGGTTCGCCCTCGAAATAGATCTCGGCATAGGCGAGATCGGAGAGCACGATCAATTCGTGCTTCTTGGCGAAGGCCACGACCTCCCGGTAGAAGCCGAGGTCCGCGACCTCGGCGGTGGGATTGGCGGGATAGTTGAGCACGAGCACCGAGGGCTTGGGCACCGAGTGGCGCACCGCCCTGTCGAGCGAGGCCAGGAACTGGGAGTCGGTGCGCGCCGGCAGATGCCTAATGACCCCGCCCGACATGATGAAGCCGAACTCGTGGATGGGATAGGTCGGGTTCGGCACCAGGATGACGTCGCCCGGCGCCGTGATCGCCTGGGCGGTGTTGGCGAAGCCTTCCTTCGACCCGAGGGTCACCACCACCTGCGTGTCGGGATTGAGCTTCACGCCGAAGCGGCGCGCGTAGTAGGCCGCCTGCGCCCGGCGCAAGCCCCCGATCCCTTTCGAGGCCGAATAGCGGCTCGTGCGCGGGTCGCGCAGCGTCTCGTTCAGCTTGGCGACGATATGCTCCGGCGTCGGCATGTCGGGATTGCCCATGCCGAAATCGATGATGTCGTCACCGCGGGCTCTCGCCTCGGCCTTGAGCTTGTTGACCTGCTCGAAGACGTAAGGCGGCAGGCGCTTAATTCTGTGGAAATCGCTGGTCACGCGAGGGTCCCCACCCCGGTCAGGCCCCGAAAGGCGGCCCCTCTTGAACCACAAAAAAGCGCCGCGGGGCAAGCTGCTGAAGCCCGCAGGTTTCGGCCTCTAGTTGGTGTTGTCCTCTTCGGTCGTGGCATCATTCCCGGTGCCGGTATCCCCCGTTTTCTTTGCCGTCGCGCTCTGCATATCGCTGATCACCGCCTGCTGCTCGGCTTTGGTCAGCGTCTTGTCGTACTCGCGCTGTAACTGGCTCGAGGTGGGCGGCGAAGACTCCGAGGTGAGCGTATCCGAGCAGGCGGAAAGCCCGCAAAGGATCAGGAGGGCGCACAAGCGCAAGGCTTGAGAGTAGGCTTGCCGCATGCGATGCAAAGGTGGTTGTTGGTTTCCCTTGGCGAGTTGCAATCGTCCCCTATATTGCATAGCACGATAAAGCCCTGTCTGGTACAGCCGCGCGGAAAGACGAGCCTAGACGGCATTGTGGCTTCAGCGAGGTTACATGGGGGTAAAGCAAGGACTTTTTGATGCAGGAGAAGAATAGCGAGCCCGGCGCAAGCCATGGCGCGGATGCCGAAACCGAACCCAGCCAGTTCGAAACGCTAGCCCGCAACATGGTGCGCCTCTTCGACCAAGGGGCCAAGGCCGCCTCGGCTCTGGCCGAGCGGTCCGGCGCGAATGGCAACGGCTCTTACAGCATGGCCTCCGAGGCAAGCGAGGCGGCAAAGTCGCTCGGCGAGATCGCGCGCCACTGGGTGGCCGACCCCAGCAAGCTCGCGGCGGCGCAAGGCGAGCTGTTCCGGAGCTATGCGGATCTCTGGGGCCGTTCCGTCCGCCGGTTTCTCGGCGAGGAGGTCGAGCCCGTGGTCGAGCCCGAACCCGGCGACAACCGGTTCAAGGACCCCGACTGGTCAAATACGCAGTTCTTCGATTTCTGGAAGCAGTCGTATCTCATCACCTCGCGCTGGGCCGAAGACCTGACGCGCAATACAGAGGGCATCGATGACAAGACGCGCAAGAAGGCGCTGTTCTATCTGAACCAGATGCTCGCGGCGTTGTCGCCGTCGAACTTCCCCCTCACCAATCCGGAAGTCGTTCGCACCACGCTCCAGACCAACGCCGAGAATTTGGTGCAGGGCATGACGCATTTCGTTCACGACCTCGAGCAGTCGAAGGATCTTCTGCGCATCAGCCAGACCGACCTCTCCGCGTTCGAGATCGGGCGAAATCTCGCGGTGACGCCCGGCAAGGTCATCTTTCAGAACGACCTCATCCAGCTCATTCAATACGCGCCGGCGACCGAGGAAGTGTACGAGCGCCCGCTCCTCATCGTGCCGCCTTGGATCAACAAGTACTACATCCTCGATCTCGTGCCGGAGAAGTCCTTCGTCAAATGGGCGGTCGAGCAGGGCTTCACCGTGTTCCTCGTCTCTTGGGTCAATCCCGACGCGCGTCTGGCGCAGAAGACGTTCGAGGGCTACATGCGCGAAGGCATCATCGCCGCGGTCGATGCGGTCTCGCGTCAGACGGGCAGCCCCAAGATCAATGCGCTCGGCTATTGCGTCGGCGGCACCCTGCTCGCAGCGACCCTCGCTTATATGGCGGCCAAGGGCGACGACCGGGTGGTTTCGGCGACATTCCTCGCCGCTCAGGTCGATTTCAGCGAAGCCGGCGATCTGCTCGTGTTCATCGACGACGCGCAGCTCAAGTCGCTCGAGGAGATGATGGCCGAGCACGGCTATCTTGACGGCTCGCGCATGGCGGCGGTGTTCAACATGCTCCGGCCGCGCGACCTGATCTGGCCTTACGTCGTCAACAACTACTTGCTCGGCAAGAAGCCGTTCCCGTTCGACCTCCTGTATTGGAACGCCGACTCGACGCGGCTCCCCGCCGCCAACCACGCCTATTATTTGCGTGAGTTCTATCACTTGAACCGCCTCGCCAAGGGCGAGATGGAGCTCGGCGGGGTCAGACTCGACCTGTCGCGCGTGAAGATCCCCATCTACGAGCTCTTCACCAAGGAAGACCACATCGCGCCCGCGGCTTCTGTCTATCGGGGCAGCAAGTTGTTCGGCGGGCCCGTGCGTCATGTCATGGCGGGGTCGGGCCATATCGCGGGCGTGGTCAATCCTCCGGTCAAGTTGAAATATCAGTTCTGGTCGGAAGGTCGCGCGGGGTCGCTTGAAGAGTGGATGGCGACCGCGCGCGAAACGCCGGGCTCGTGGTGGCCCGATTGGGCGGCTTGGCTTGCCGCCTATTCAGGTCCCAAGGTGCCCGGGCGCAACCCCTCGAACGGCCCGCTCTGGGCGATCGAGGACGCGCCGGGGTCCTATGTGAAGGACAGGGGCTAGGCGAAGCTCAAGGAAAGAGCGGGAGCTGTTCTAAGCCGGTCGTCTCGGCGAGGCCGTGCATCACATTGAAGTTTTGCAGCGCCTGGCCGGCCGAGCCCTTCACCAGATTGTCGATGGCCGAGACGACGATGGCGCGCCCCTGGATGCGGTCGTCGAACACGCCGATATGGCAGAAATTCGAGCCGCGCACGTGCTGGGTCGCAGGGGTAACGCCCTCCGCCACGACATGCACGAAGGGGCTGTCCGCATAGGCCCTGGTGAGGGCGCTGCGGAGATCGGTGCCGCGGGCCTTGCCTGCCATCCGCACATAGCACGTGCACAACTCGCCGCGCGACATCGGTACGAGATGCGGCGTGAAGTTGACCGTGACCGCCGACCCGGACGCGATGCCGAGTTCCTGCTCGATCTCCGGCACGTGGCGGTGATTGCCGATGCCGTAGGGCGAAAGCCCCTCGCCCGCCTCTGAGAAGAGAATGTTCTGCTTCAAGCTGCGCCCCGCGCCCGACACGCCCGACTTCGCATCGATGATGATGTCAGACGTTTCGATCAGCTTCGCTTTCGCAAGCGGCAATAGCGCGAGCAGCACCGCTGTCGGATAGCAGCCGGGACAGGCGACGAGCCGCGCGCCTTTGACCTTGTCGCGATAATGCTCGGTGAGGCCGTACACGGCATCTTTCAACAGCGCCGGCGCGCTATGCTCGTTGGCGTACCACTGCGCGTACGCCTTGGGGTCGTGCAGGCGAAAATCGGCCGACATGTCGATGACCTTGATGCGCTTCGGCAGTTTGCCGATCTCGCTATGGGCCGTGCCGTGCGGCAAGCCGCAGAAGACGACATCGACGTTGTCCCAATCGGCCTCATCGGGGCTCACAAGCGCCGGCAGGTCGAGGCTCGCAAGATGCGGGAAGACTTGCGCCAGCGGCTGGCCGGCATGGCCCTTGGCGATGAGCGTCGTGATCGCGATGGCGGGATGAAGCGCGGCAAGACGGATCATGTCGGCGCCGGTGTAACCGGACGCGCCGAGCACGGCGGCTCTGATGGTTTTGGTCTTGGCCATGGTCGAGGCCTGCATAAGCGTGAGTGTTGAGAGACTGATTAAGCCGAGTCGCGATCACGTCATACCGGCGAACGCCGGTATCCAGCAATCGCGCCTCGCCGCCCGACTGGATGCCGGCTTGCGCCGGCATGACGGAGGCTGCGGCTAGCGCTTCGAGAACTGGAAGCTTCGTCGGGCTTTGGCGCGGCCGTATTTCTTGCGCTCGACGGTACGGGAGTCGCGGGTCAAGAACCCACCCTTCTTCAACACGCCGCGGAGCTCGGGCTCGAAGCGGGTGAGCGCCCTGGAGATGCCGTGCCTGACGGCGCCGGCCTGGCCGGAGAGGCCGCCACCGCTCACCGTGCAGACGATATCGAACTGGCCCTCGCGCTTGGAGGCGACGAGGGGCTGTTTCAGGATCATCTGGAGCACGGGTCGCGCGAAATAGGCGGCATGGTCCTTGCCGTTGATGGTGATCTTGCCGGGACCCCGCTTCACCCAGACGCGGGCGACGGCGTCCTTGCGCCTGCCGGTGGCGTAGGCGCGGCCTTGCGCATCGACCTTCTTCTCATAGACGCGAGCCTGCGGCGTGGCGGTCGCGCCCTTCAGCGGAGCAAGATCTTCAAGCGTCATGGTCTCGCTCATGGCGTCAGGCGCTCCTTGCATTCTTGGTATTGAGGGCGGCGACATCGAGCTTGACCGGCTCTTGCGCCGCGTGGGGATGCTCGGGTCCCGCATAGATACGTAGATTCCGAAGCTGCTGCCGGCCGAGCGGCCCGCGCGGGATCATGCGTTCGACGGCCTTCTGCAGCACCCGCTCGGGATGCTTGCCTTCGAGGATCTTGTCAGCGCTGCGGTCCTTGATGCCGCCGGGATAGCCCGTGTGCCAATGATAGACCTTGTCGGCGCGCTTGTTGCCGGTGAGCACGACATTGCCGGCATTGATGACGACGATATGATCGCCGCAATCCATATGCGGGGTGTAGCTCGGCTTGTGCTTGCCTCTCAGCCGGTTCGCGATCAGCACGGCAAGTCTCCCCACCACGAGGCCGTCGGCGTCGATCAGGGTCCAGGACTTTTCGATGTCCTTCGGCGTGGCGGAGAAGGTCTTCATTTTCGTGCATCCGGGCTTTAAGGATCGGCGCTTCTAGCTTCCACCTTGAAGGCCGTCAAGAGCAAACGGACTCTCCAATGAATTCAAACCATTAGGTATGTGGTATCCAAGTACCCGCTTCCAAGCCCCTCCCCCGTCAATGGCTTCCGGCCCGGCAAGCGATGCAAAGAATCTCTGCTATAAGGCTCTCAACATTTCGAGAGGCAAGCGGCATGGCCAAGATTGCGAGACAGCCGTTGGGCGACGCGCAGGTCCTGCTGCGCGAGGACCACGGGCCGATCGCCCTCCTCACGCTCAATCGGCCCGAGGCACGAAATTCCCTGTCGCGCGAGCTGATCGCCGCCGTAACCTCCGCCATGCGCGCGATCGGCGAGACTGACGCGGTACGCGCCGTGGTCGTGACGGGCGCCGGCACGGCCTTCTCCTCGGGCCACGATCTCAAGGAGCTCACCGCGCACCGCAACGATCGCGACAGAGGCCGCGCCTTCTTCGCCGAGACCATGGGCGCTTGCGCCGAGATGATGCTCAGCATCGTCCGTTCGCCAAAGCCCGTGATTGCCGCGGTGAACGGGATTGCCACCGCTGCCGGCTGCCAGCTCGTCGCAAGCTGCGATCTCGCCGTCGCAAGTTCCGACGCGCGTTTCGCCACGCCCGGCGTCAATATCGGCCTGTTCTGCTCGACGCCGATGGTGGCGCTGAGCCGCAACGTCTCGCGCAAGGCGGCGATGGAGATGCTGCTGCTCGGCGAAATGACGAGCGCCGAAGATGCGAAGGCTCTCGGTCTCGTCAATCGCGTGGTCGAGCCGGACCGCGTCGTGAACGAGGCGATGGAGCTCGGCCGCAGAATCGCCGTGAAGCCCAAGCGCACGCTCAAGATCGGCAAGGAAGCCTTCTACCGTCAGCTCGAGATGCCGCTCGAAGAGGCCTACCGCTACACTTCGACCGTCATGGTCGAGAACATGCTCGACGCGGAAGCCGAGGAAGGCATCGGCGCCTTTCTCGACAAGCGCACGCCGAACTGGCCCCGCTAGCCGGCGCCAATCCGCCCAGACACCGCGCGATGAATCACGATTCCTATAGCGACGCCTATATCCGCGACATCCTGGCGCGGAGCCACACCATCGCCATGGTGGGAGCGAGCCCCAACACCTCGCGCCCGAGCTACTTCGCGATGAAATACCTCAAGGAGAAGGGCTTCCGCGTCATCCCGGTCAATCCGGGGCAAGCGGGGAAGAGCATCCTCGGCGAGACGGTCTATGGCTCGCTCGCCGCGATCCCCGACAAGGTGGACATCGTGGACATCTTCCGCAATTCGGAGGCCGCTCTTGGCATCACAAGCGAGGCGATCGCCATCGGCGCGTCCGTCGTGTGGATGCAGCTTGGGGTCCGCAACGACGCGGCGGCGCGGCTTGCCGAGGATTCCGGGCTGCAAGTGGTCATGAACCGCTGCCCCAAGATCGAATATGGCCGGCTGTCGGGCGAGCTGAATTGGGCCGGCGTGAACTCGCGCATGCTGTCGAGCAAGCGGCCGCTGCTCGGGGCGAAGGGCGTGCAGCATCGCGTGATTGCCACCAAGGCTTGAGCGGGTATAGTCCGCCCGGCCATGCGATAGAGGGAACACCACGATGACCGCGGAGCGAACGCCGGGCTTCAATACGCTTGCGATCCATGCGGGGGCCGCGCCCGATCCCGCGACCGGGGCCCGCGCCACGCCGATCTATCAGACCACGTCCTTCGTGTTCGACAATGTCGAGCACGCGGCGGCGCTGTTCAATCTCGAAACCTTCGGCAACATCTACACCCGCATCATGAACCCGACCCAGGCCGTGCTCGAGGAGCGGGTGGCGGCGCTCGAAGGTGGCACGGCTGCGCTTGCCGTGGCTTCCGGCCACGCCGCGCAAGCGCTCGTGTTTCATACGCTGCTCGCGCCGGGCGATGAGTTCATCGCCGCGCGCCAGCTTTATGGCGGGTCGATCAGCCAATTCACCCATTCGTTCAAGAAATGCGGCTGGGAGGTGAAATGGGCGGATACGACCGACCCGGCCTCGTTCCGCGCCGCGCTTACGCCGAAGACCAAGGCGATTTTTGTCGAGTCGATCGCAAATCCGGGCGGCATCATTACCGATCTCGAAGGCGTGGCCGCGGTCGCCAAGGAGGCGGGCGTGCCGTTCATCGTGGACAACACGCTCGCCACGCCCTACCTCACGCGCCCCGTCGAGCATGGCGCCGACATCGTCGTGCATTCGCTGACGAAGTTCCTCGGCGGCCACGGCAACTCGATCGGCGGCGCGATCGTCGATTGCGGCACGTTCGACTGGCTCGGAAGCGGGCGTTATCCGACGCTCTCTGAGCCTTGCGCCGCCTATCACGGCATCACGCTCGCCGAGACCTTCGGCAATTTCTCCTTCGCCATCGCCTGCCGCGTTCTGGGCCTTCGCGATCTCGGTCCGGCGATCTCGCCCTTCAACGCCTTCCTCATCTTGACGGGGATCGAGACCTTGCCGCTCCGCATGCAGCGCCATTGCGACAACGCGCTCGCCGTCGCAACCTGGCTTTCGGGTCACGACAAGGTCGCGTGGGTCAACTATGCGGGGCTTCCCGGCAATGAATTCCACGCGATGGCCAAGCGCTATTCGCCGAAAGGCGCCGGCGCCGTGTTCACTTTCGGGCTGAAGGGCGGCTACGAGGCGGGCATCGCTCTCGTGAGCAACGTCAAGCTGTTCAGCCATCTCGCCAATATCGGCGACACGCGCAGCCTCATCATTCACCCCGCCTCGACCACGCACCGTCAGCTCACCGAAGAGCAGCGTCAGCGCGCGGGCGCAGGCCCGGAGGTTGTGCGGCTATCGGTCGGGCTGGAGAATGTCGAGGACATCATCGCCGATCTGGATCAGGCGCTTGCTGCGACTTGAGGCGCCGCCGCCGCGGAGACTTCGCCGCGCGCAAGCCAGAGATGATAGAGCGCGACCGCGAAGATGGCGATGGCGCCAGCCTGGTGGGCAAGGCCGAGCGCGATCGGCACGGACAGGAGCAGCGTCCATACGCCGAGCGCGACTTGCAGCAGCGCGAACAGCGCAAGCGTCAATGCGCTCCCCAAGAGTGCTGGCGGCGCGTGCCTCAGCCCGAGCAACGCCAGTTGGCCGAGCGCGGCGAGGACAACCGCGTAGCCGAGCATGCGATGGTTGAATTGAACCGTGAGCGGGTTCTCGAACAGGTTGAGATAGAAGGGCGACGCTTCGGCGAGACCCTGCGGCACGAAGGCGCCATTGATGAGCGGCCAGGTGTTGTAGCCCATGCCGGCATCGAGCCCCGCCACGAGCGCGCCCGCCAGCATCTGCACGAAGACCAACGCGAGCACGAAACCGGCCACCCACACCGCACTTCGCGAGCGTGATGCGGCGCGCGCTTCCCTCGCCCCGCCAGTCCCGAACATGAGCCAGAGCGTGTAGCCCAGGATCACGAGGGCAAGCCCGAAATGCGCGGCGAGGCGGTACTGGCTTACATCGGTGCGCTCCGTGAGCCCGCTCTTCACCATGTACCAGCCGAGCGTGCCCTGAAGTCCGCCGAGAACAAAGAGGCCGATCAGCCGCGGCAGGAGCCAAGGCGGAATACGCCCAACGATCCAGAACGCGACGAAGGGCACGAAGAAGACGAGCCCGATGAGGCGCCCAAGAGCGCGATGCGCCCACTCCCACCAATAGATGGTCTTGAATTCGTCGAGGCTCATGCCGCGCTTGAGCTCGGTATATTCCGGGATGGTTTTGTAGGCCGCGAAGGCCTCGTTCCAGTCGGACTCCGACAAAGGCGGGATCACGCCGACGACCGGCTGCCATTCGGTGATGGAGAGGCCTGAATCGGTGAGGCGTGTGGCGCCCCCGATCAGGATCATGGCGATAATCAGCGCTGCGAGCGCGCCGAGCCAGAGTCGCAAGCTGCGGGCGTGGCGCGCCGGCATTGCCGCCTCTGCTTTGGCGCTGGCAAGAGCTGTTGTCGAAGGCATGGAGGTCTGATAGCGGCAGGAGCGCACGAACTCAACTCCGCGCCCCTGCCCGGTTGTCGCAACCTGCGAGCCCAAAGGCCTTACGAAGTTTTGTTTGGTGCAATGACCTAGGACCAAACTTCATCGCGAAGCCAATTCCCGGATGGGTGCCTTGCGTGAGCCTCTCTTAAGCAATGTCGAATTGACCTGCGCCCCTGTGGACCAATCGAACTGGGCCGATCTTGAGGCCCTATTCGAGCAAAGGGGAGGCCCGCATAACTGCTGGTGCATGACTTGGCGTCCTATGCCGGCGAAAGACCGCGGCAACAAGTCAGCAAAAAAGCGAGCGCTCCTTTCATTGGTCGGCAACAAGACCCCGATTGGCCTTCTTGCCTATGCGGGCGGCATTCCGGTCGGCTGGTGTTCGGTTGCTCCGCAACAGACGTTCCGCAAGCTGCGCGAAGAGACCGGGGAAGAAGATGCAGGCAACACCTGGTCGATCACTTGCTTCTACGTCTCGCGCGCTTTCCGTGGGAAAGGGGTCGCTGACCGCTTGATCGCAGCCGCGATCGCCTATGCAAGCTCGAACGGCGCAACTGTCGTGGAGGCCTACCCGGTGGCAAGAGACTCGCCGAGCTATCGCTTCATGGGCTTCCCCGATCAATTCGAGCGCGCCGGATTCACTCTGACAGGAACCGCAGGATTGCGTCGCGCGGTCATGCAGCGGAGGATCGGCTAAATGCGCAAGCGCTCGCGAAAACTGTTCGGCACGATCGTGCTGCTCTTGTCGCTTGCAATCTATGCGACGATCGCCGCGATCATCGGCTCGGACCGCATCGCGCAGGCTCCGCAATGGGTGCAATTTGCCTTCTTTTTGACGACGGGGCTCGCTTGGGTGATTCCGGCCGGTCTTCTCATCCGCTGGATGCAGCGGGGCGACTAAGCGTCGGCCTGCGCGGCCCAACCGAGAAAGCGCGGACGGCGCTCGGTCGCGCCCTGCTCGTAGGCGATGACCTGGGCACCGAGCGCGGCGAAATCGCTCATGTTGCCCGGTGCGTTCGTTCCTGCGGCTGAGACCGCAATCACGAGTGGAAGCTGAAGCCGGGGCGCTTGCGCCAGCCGGCGCAACGCCGCGCGATCGGCGTGGAGCACGACGCTGTCATAGGTCTCGGTCAGCGCCGCGAAGATCGGCGCGAAGCGCGCCTGTTCATCGCCGGAGCCGGCAAATCTCGGGTTGCCGGCGGCAATCACATGCAGGGGCGTCTCGGCATCGACCCCGACGATATCTTCGAAACCCGCCCGGCCGGCGCAAAGGTCGGTGAGACCGGGAGCGCGCGGCAGGTCGAGCGCGGCAGCAACGGAACGCGGCCCGTGGGCGAGATCGAGCAGTACGGCCTGGGCGCCTGCGGCAACGAGAGCGCGCGCGATCGAGATCGCCACCGCCGCCGCATCGGCCGCGGCCGACGCCCCACTCACAAGCAGCGCGCGCGGCGTGGCGCCCCCGCCTGCCGCCAGGATGCGGTCGAGCACGACATCGAGGGACGCGAGCGCCGAGCCTTCACCGTCGCTTTCGTCCTTGGACACAATAAGTCTGAGCGAGCCGGAGGCGGAGCTGGCGGGTCCCATACCCAGTCTGTTGTTCAGATAGTGACGGAGCTCGTTCCCGCCGCTCGAGTCGGTGACGGGCTCTGCACGCCCCGGACCATGCCTCGTGGCGAAGCGAGCGCGTTTGAACCCCCTCGCCTCGGATCCTTCGCTTTCCGGAAGATCGAGGCTTTGGCGAAAGCGCTCGAGGAAGCCCGCAGCCGACTGCGCGCTTGGTCGCGCTCTTGTCGCCATGGCCATGTGCTTCGCGACCTGGCGTTCCGCATCGCGCGGCCTGCCGATCCGCTCGCGCGCCACGAGATAGACGATCGCGAGCAAGGTCCCGACGAGGCCCACGAGCAGGCCAAGGGAACGGTGCTCAGGCAAGGCAAGGAAGGTCACGAGGCCCGCGCCCATCGCAAGCGCAAGAATTCCGGCCTTGGCACGCCAAAGCGCAGCGTCGAGCCTCGAGCGGCCGGCGTCGCCCGCGACCTGGCCAGCACCAACGAACGTCTTCAACCGACTGAACTCCCACGAGACACGCCATTACAGCCGCGGGCTGGTAACCAAAGGCTTAAGGCGCGCCTCGCATCGACACGGACGCATAGGCTTTGTTAAGCGTGAGCGCCCGTAAGGGAATGGCATATTCCGGTCATGTGAGGGCGGCGTGACACGCTATTGCGCTTGGACGACATCGACCGGCGGGTTCCGCCGCTATTTACCTTGACGACCGCTTCTTCTAAACCTCACGGCGTCCCGTCAGAGGGTTTTGAACGCGGGGTCCAGTGAGCACGCTTCGCATTCTGCATTGCCTTCGCGCACCCGCGGGGGGTCTCTTCCGGCACGTCCACGATCTCGCGCTGGGGCAGGCCCAGCTTGGGGCGGAGGTGGGCGTCGTTTGCGATTCCGGCACCGAGGGCGATCCGGTTGCGCTCGGCCGCCTTGCCGACAATTGCGTGCTTGGGCTGACCCGCATCCCCATGCCCCACAATGTCGGTTTGGGAGACTGGCGCGTCACGGGAACGATTGCCCGCCTCGGGGCCAAGCTCGGAATCGACGTGCTCCACGGCCACGGCGCCAAAGGCGGGGCCTATGCGCGGCTTGCCGGGCGCAAGTTGAAGCGCAAAGGCAAGAAGGTGAAAGCCATCTACACGCCTCATGGCGGCAGCCTGCACTATTCGCCGTCGCGGCCCACGGGGCGCCTTTACCTTGCGGCCGAACGCAAGATGCTGCCGATGAGCGACGGATTGCTGTTCGAGAGCTACTTCGCGGCGCATCGCTATGTCGAGTTGGTGGGGCAGCCGCAATGCCCGGCGCGGATCGTGCCGAACGGCCTGCACCGCTATGAGTTCTACGAGCCGATGCTGTCGGACGATGCGGTCGATTTCGTCTTTGTCGGCGAACTGAAATACGTCAAGGGCGTCGATATTCTGCTCGAAGCCCTTGCCGCCCATCAGTCGGTGTTTCCCGGACGCGCGCTCATCGTCGGCAGCGGTCCCGATGAGGCGAAGTTCAAGCGGCTCGCGCGCAAGCTCGGCCTCAACAGCCGGGTGTCGTTCGCAGGGGCGCAATCGGCGCGCAGCGCCTTCGCCCGCGCCCGCTGCGTGGTGGTGCCGTCGCGTGCGGAATCGTTCCCCTATATCGTGCTCGAGGCGGCCGCGGCGCAGATGCCGCTGATCGCAACCGACGTCGGCGGCATCCCCGAGATCGTGGGTCAGGTCGAGATGCCGCTGATCCCGGCGGGCGACGTGCCGGCGCTTGCCGGCCAGCTGCGCGCCTTTCTTGCCACGCCGAAGGTCTTCTTGGACCGGGCCGCGGCCCTGCAACAGTTCGTCGCCGAGCGCTTTAGCGTGGAGACCATGACCCACGAAATCGTCGATTTCTATATCTCCGAAGTCGGCGCGGGGCTAGCCTAGCGGGCGCTTGGTCCGAGGCGGCGCGCGTTCCACCTTGACCGATGGACCTGAGGCTACCCCCTTTGCTCCTTCAGGTGCATCCAAGAGGTAGCCTAAGCATTGCGTCTGACGTCCCGAACCGCGAATTCGGAGGCCGCCTTGATGTCCTTGCCCCAGATCACGCCCGTGCTTCTCGCCGGCGGTTCCGGCACGCGGCTTTGGCCCGTCTCGCGCGACGGCATGCCGAAGCAGTTCCTGCCGCTCGCGGGCGACCTCTCCACCTATCAGCAGGCTCTCGCGCGGGTCAAAGCCTCGGCCATGTTCGGCCCCCCGATCGTCGTCACGGCCAACGATTTCCGCTTCTTCGCGCGCCATCAGGCCGAGGAGCTCGGGATCGAGGCCGATATCGTGCTCGAGCCTGGCCCCCGCGATTCGGGGCCGGCCATTGCCGCGGGCGCGGCGCTCGCTAAAAAGCGCGATCCGAACGCCATTGTTCTCGCGCTCGCCGCAGACCACGTCATTCTCGATCAGGACCGTTTCGAGCAGGCTTGCGAGGCGGGTCGCGAGGCGGCGAGCGGCGATTGGCTGGTGACCTTCGGCATCGCGCCGTCTGAGCCGCGCACGAGCTACGGCTATATCAAGCCCGGCGTTCCGCTCAATACCAAGCATGCGCGTGCGGTCGAGTGCTTTGTCGAGAAGCCCGACGCGGCGACTGCCGCGCGCTACGTGGCCGAAGGCTATCTGTGGAATTCGGGAAACGTCTTGTTCAAGGCCGATGCCCTCCTCGCAGAGCTCAAGCGTCATGAGCCCGGCATGGCCGAGGCCGCGTCGGCTGCTGTCGCCAAGGCCGAGCGCGATCTCGGCTTTCTCCGCCTCGAACCACGGGCCTTCGCCAAGGCGCCGCGCAAATCGATCGACTATGCCGTGATGGAGAAAACCGACCGCGCCGCGGTGGTCGAGGCCCGTTTCCGCTGGTCGGACATCGGAAGCTGGGATGCGCTATTCGACATCGGCGCGACGGACAAGGACGGCAACATCCTGCACGGGCCGGCCGTCGCCATCGATGCAGAAAATTCGCTGATCCATGCCGACCGGCACCTGACCGCGGTCGTGGGCGTGAAGGACCTGGTCGTGGTGACGACACAAGACGCCGTGCTGGTGCTGCCGCGGGCGCGCGCCCAGGAGGTGAAGGCCCTCGTGGCGAGGCTCAAGAGCGAGGGCCACGCGGAAGGGACAAGCCACAGGCGTCATCATCGCCCCTGGGGTTCCTATGAGAGCGTCGATCTCGGCGAGCGGTTCCAGGTGAAGCGCTTGATCGTCCGGCCGGGCGCTGCGCTGTCCTTGCAGAAACACATGCATCGCGCCGAGCATTGGGTGGTCGTGCACGGCACCGCCGCGGTCACGATCGACGGCGAAGAGCGCCTCGTGCATGAGAATGAATCGACTTACATCCCGCTTGGCGCCGTGCATCGCCTGGCCAATCCCGGCAAGATCCCGCTCGAGCTGATCGAGGTGCAGACCGGCAGCTATCTCGGCGAGGACGATATCATCCGGCTTGAAGACGTGTACGGCCGCGGCTGAGCCGCGCAGAGTGTCTCTTCCGGCCAAATCGTCGGTTGGGGGCGGAACGCGTGTTGCAGTGCTTCGCGCTGGACACGCATCTTCGAGTCGCTGCAGCATGCGGCAGCGGGGGGAATCATGATCGGCACTTGGATCCGTTTCGTTACGCAGTCGAGCTTGCTCGCGCTCGAAACGCAGCGCGTCTTGGCGCTGAGGATGGTCACCCTGGCCACGGGCGGTTCGCGAGCGCACGCTGAATTTCAGCGAATGATCTCGGAAAAGATCATTGCGTCGATGCGGGTGGGCGCCATGCTGACGACGGGCAAGACGCCCACCTCGATCATCCGCCACGTCCGGTCGCATGTCAGGGCCAACGAGCGCCGTCTCTTAGCAAGAAAGCCGCCCGCGCTCTGAGCCGGCGTTGCCTTTCCGCTCTCCCCTTGTGGGAGAGCACGCGAGCGCATTTTTGATGCGCTATCGCTGCGCTACTTGAGCGCGGGAGCGCTCGCGGTGAGGGGTAAGCCGCGAAGCGGCGTCTAAAAGACTCACCCCCTCACCCTTCCCGCCATTCGCCGCGCGCTCAACGTCTGCGCTACCGCTGCGCTGCTTGAGCGCCGCGCGTCGGGCAGGAAGCCCTCTCCCACAAGGGGAGAGGAGTCTTAAATAGAAAACGCCTTGTGCAGCGGCCATGTTGACGCCCAAATCGAAGTCAAGAAACCACAGTTGCGCCAAACAAACACCCTCTTGGACAAGCATATAGCGCCT